>URTN01000242.1 GCA_900550795.1 uncultured Mollicutes bacterium | reverse complement strand
GGGTTATGAAATCCTTTTTTCCTTGGAATATGAAGTAGGGGATCTCGTATTTTAGTTTATTTGGTAGTTCAATCTCTTTTTCATGTTCTCCGATAGATTTTATGCCAGAAACAATTCTAGATTTCTTATAGAGTCGCTTCCCTTCTTTTTCGTAACAAGGCGCATCTAAAAGAGGCTTTATTTCTCTAAGGTAAAAATTCTTATAGCTTTTTGGCTCAAAATGCGGGTATAGAAGAGAATGGAAAACAGCGGAATCCTCCTGCGTTAAGAAATATCCGTCTTCATCATATTTAACGGAATTGAGTTTCTTTAGTAACAACGGCTTGTCTATAAATTTATTTTCCATCGCTTCTTTTTGCCACTTAATTGTTTCTTTAATTGAATAAAGTTGTCCATAACCTATATATGCCTTGAATAAATCAGGTCTAGACGAGATTGCTAAAGAAGAGATGAAAGAGCCCCAAGATTCACCGATCAAGACAATTTCATAGTTATATTTCTTTTTGATATAGCTAGCGATTTCAATTAAGTCAGAAGCAAAAATGTTAGGAGAATAATCAATATCTTTATAATTCCTTGGACAAGAATCCAAAGAGCCTCTTTCATCATATGCGAATATTTGGAAATGCTTCCTTAAATCAATTAATTTCTTTTCGATTTTATGCCTATTTGGTTCGCCTGGGCCTCCATGAACGAATAAAAGGGCAATAGAAGAAGTCCCCTCGATATGTGCTAAAACGTGTCTAACATTATTTATAGTTAAATATTCTTTAATTTGTTCCATGTTAAGAGGATTATAATGCATTCTTTTCATAAAATGAAAATATTAATTTGTACATTATTATGTTAGAATAATGTCATGAAAACAAAAATCATCCCAATTACATCTCTTAGAGATACATCAAAAATCGAAAAACTAGTTAAAGAAGAAAACGGACCTATATTCGTTACCAAGAACGGCTTTGAAAGCATGGTCATCATGAGAAATGATTATTATGACGACCACTTTTCTACTGAAGAAATAAAGGACGTTGTTTCGAATCCTTCTTCAATACTTTCCTACAAAAAACAATCTAAGTCACTTGGATTTGTTAGGGTTATGGCTCCTTCCATTGAAGTAGAAGTAGGAAACGTTTCTTATAATGTTGCTCAAATTAAGAAAGCGTTAAAGAAGGCAGAAGAAAACGAAGTTGAAATAGTTTGCTTCCAAGAATTATCTATTTCTTCTTATACTTGTGGCGATTTTTTCTTAACCGATTCGTTATTGAATAAGTCTTTAGAAGGCTTAAAGGATCTTAAAGAATTTAGTAAGAGTTTAAATCTAGCTTTCTGCGTTGGTCTTCCTCTTCAAGTTAATAATAGTCTTTATAATGTTGCAGCTTTTATTCATAAAGGAAAGATATTAGGAATCGTGCCTAAGAAGAACATTCCTAATTATTCTGAATTTTATGAAAAAAGGTATTTCGACGAGGGAATTGAAGGTCCAATCGAGATTGAACTATTCGGAGAAAAAACATACTTCGGGACCAATCTTATTTTCGTAGATGAAGATTATCCTGATTTAAAAATTGGGATTGAAATATGTGAGGACCTTTGGGTTCCTTCTTCTCCGTCTTCATCTTTAGCATTAGCAGGGGCTACTTTGATTTTGAATCTATCTTCTTCTAATGAAACTGTATCTAAAGCTAACTATAGAAGAGACTTGGTTAGGATGAATTCTGCTAAATTAATATGCGGCTATGTCTATGCTGATTCTGGGATGGGCGAATCTACAACTGATCTAGTATTTTCTTCTCATCAAATCATTTGCGAGAACGGTTCAATCCTATCTGAAGCAAAACCATTTAAGTTTACTGATGCGATTTCTGATGTTGATATAGAAAAACTTTCTAATCAAAGAAGAAAGATGACTAGTTTTAAAAATAAACTACAAAACAATTATAAATATTTGACTTTTGCGCTGGATTTAAAGAAAAAAGACACGTTATTACGCCACTATAATAAGA
>URTN01000241.1 GCA_900550795.1 uncultured Mollicutes bacterium | reverse complement strand
GCCTTTAATAACCTTCTATCTAATACCTTTACATAATTTAAAGCCTTTTCTAATTCTTTTTCTCTTGGAAAAGATAAATTATCAATTATTTCATTAGAAATCCCTTTTTGATGCAGATTAAATAAGACCTTATTTCTTCCATATAGCCTAAGTTCGGCAACATCTTCGGCATATGTCTTCGCATACATCTTGTCATCTAGAAGGCCTTCCTTGGTTAGTTTATCAATTATTTTTTGGGCTAATTCAACATTCGCGCCTCTATCTAATATCTTTCCATATAAAACATAGGAAGAATAGTTTTCCCTAGATAATAAACGTAAGGCATATTCCATATAACCTTCTTCTTTTTTAGAAGAAATAAGATTCAAATATTCCTGTTCGCTTAATTGCTTTCCTTCATATAGACGAAATTCAGTAAAAGTAAAAGGAGATAACGACAATTTATCGCCCGATTCGAAAGTAATAACTACTTCCTTTTTCCTTTTTCTAATGCTTTCGATTATTTCACCACGATTTCCTTTGGACACGTTTATACACCTCGATTATTGAATCATAGAAACGCTTCATAGAATAAATATCTATTGTCTTTAACGAAGCGTTTACTATCTTTTTCTTGCTTACATCGCTTAAATGCTTTACTTTTTCTAGTTTATCCGGAAAGTCATTCTCGTCTTTAAAGAAGAATCCGGTCTCATTGTCTTTTATAGTCCCGGATAAATTATCATCATACCTAGCCAAGACGATTAATTCACTTGCCATGGCTTCCATAAATGTTAACCCTTGGGTCTCTGTAATTGAAGCTGAGGCAAAGCAATCCCCTAGATGATAATATTTCTGTGTTTCCCCCGGAGAGCATTTCCCTGTAAATATAGTCGAAGAAGAAATGCCTAACGAGTCTGATAAATCCTTGAGTTCTTGTTCGGCAGGACCCCAGCCAGTGATGACTAATTTTACTTTTTCCTGCGGATATTTTTCTTTAAACTTAGCAAACCCTTTTATAACTACATCGATACTTTTCTCTTTTGCAATCCTACCTAAAGATAAAAGGACATAGTCATCTTTTTCGATTCCAAACTTCTTTTTTAAGGCAATGGTCTCTTCTTTGTTTTCATTAGATGGGGAGAATCTAGATAATTCAACTCCAGTCGGGATAATAGAGACAGTCGTATCGATTCGGATGGAGCGAAGATAATCCTTACTTCTTCAAAGGTACTGCCGGTGAAGGAATTGGCGGTCCGCACATCGGATATGATATGATTTGGCCCATGAGTATTATGATGAAAGCATTCACCAGTCAAAACGACGCAGAAATCAAGACCTGTATCAAAATGCTGATGGATACGGATGCCGGAACAGGGTTCATGCATGAATCTTTCCACAAGAACGACCCGAAAAACTTTACTCGTTCCTGGTTTGCATGGCAAAATACGCTGTTCGGAGAACTAATCCTAAAACTCGTGAATGAAGGAAAGGTAGACTTGCTGAATAGTATCCAATAGTCTTCTATTATGTTTTTATTGTATTCCCGCTTATGAGATAACTGTTTCTAACCTTGAAGCCTACGCTTCCAAAGTAGTTTCAAGGTTGAAGAACTTTAGTTTCAGGCCTTTGAAACCATAGTTTCAAGTAAGTGAAACTAGAGTTTCTCACCGATGAAACTAAAGTTTCCCACTGACGAAACAGAAGTTTCAAGCAATAGAACTTTTAGTTTCAAGTACTGAAACTCTCTCTTCTGTAATAGTCTGATAATCCTTGAATACCGCTCCGGATAGAGAAATAAGTACCCACATAGCAGAGAAACAATAAAATCCTTGCTTTCAACAAAGTGACAGCAAAGTTGTCGTCACCTTGCCGTCACATCATGCTGTCACACTGCAGTATATTTATAATCAATCATTTATGCCCAATCAGGTGACAGATGACAGCATTTTATTTATTTTCCAATTTATATGTAGGGAGTATATGACTCCTAAAAAATAAATGACCCATATAATATGAACAATATGAAATCAACTTTTTTATTCCTACTTACTACAAC
>URTN01000240.1 GCA_900550795.1 uncultured Mollicutes bacterium | reverse complement strand
ATCTATTTCCTTAAATTTGCCTATCGAATATAGAGGAAAATCTAGACAGGCAAGCATAACAAAGACTTCTTCTTATCTTTATCTAGATCTAGAAAATAAAGACAATCCAGCAAGTACTGATTTTAAATATAGGGTCAATCTTGATGAATATACCGTAAAAGAAGATGGCAAGGATAAAGTCGATGCCTCTACCGGAGGGACATATATCTATAAATATGGCAAATTGTCTTTTGTTTTAGATGAAGTCTTATCCATATTAGGCATTGATAATTCAATTAATCTAGATCAAGGCAACACCAAATTCGATATAGGTGCGATTATTTCTTCTCTTGATGAACTTGAATATATCGACACTTCTATTTCTCCTACTTATTACAAATGGAATTTACCTTTAGGAGATAAGATTGTCCCAATAGGATTAAGGGGGGATAACGATAATATTTTCTCTGGACTAGATTTACCTTGTCTAGGAGAAGACGAATACAAAATAAACGATAAAGCCTCCGTTAAATTGAATTGCTCATTAAAAAACGAAGGCATATCGATTGTTGCCCCATCAAATGAAGCCGAATACCAAGAATTAGAAGATTCATTAGAGCTCATAAAAGACATCGCCTATATTGCTAACAAAAAGAAGTTCACCATAAGAAGTGATGAATCAAAGCTTAAGTTAACTCATTACGAAGAAGAGATTCCTGGTACCAGCACTTCTTTCTCTCGTCCTGAAATTAATGAAACAGCCTATATCTCCTTTAGGGGTGATATCGACTTCTCAAGCAATGTATTAAATGACATGTTTGCCAAAGCTATTTTTGAATGTAATGGCAAAGGTCAAGAAATAGCAATCGAGAAAAATAATGATGACCTCTATATCAATTTCAATAATATCTTGCAGGCTAAAACAAATAAACCGGTTCTAGATAGATTGATAAAAAACATCAAAGATGCCTTCTCAAGCAAAAGCGAAAAGCCTGGTGAAAATTTAGATACATCTAGTAGCGGTATCCTTACTTCTATAGGGGCTATAAAAGATGCAATAGACGCAGTTATCAATTCACCTATCATGATTGGGATAAAAGAAAATAGATATGATGATTTCTTGACCTTTATAACTTCTTTGAAGTCTAGTCCAAACCAAATAGATATGGAATTGAATCTATCAATGATTTCTGGTACTGAAAATGCTGGAACCATATCTTTATCTTTATCCAGGACGCCTGCTTCTTTAGCATTATTAAAAATCGGATTTAATAAAGCCAAATTCGCATCCTTTACGTTGGAAGGGAATATATATCTTGATGGATTTGAATTATCTAGTCTAGAAAATAAAGATAAATTCGTTGAATTATATCATCTTGAACCTATCGCAGATTCTTTCCTTAATTTCTCTAATACCAATAGAAGTAAAATGAAATTAAAAGGCTATGTATTAGATGAAGGAACTTCTTCAGTATATACAAAATCCTACGCTTCAACTCATCTAGAAGAAACATATGGGTTAACTGAACAAGGTTTTACCTTTGATGCTGATTTTGCTTTTGATTTAAAGCAAGCAATGGGTTCAGGAGTTTTAAACATAGTTGATAGAAAAGAAAAATTTATCAATGACCATCAACTAAAAATCGACGTCGAAGGAAAAGAAAAAGAAGGTGAAAGCGATTTATCTTCTGCTTTGGAAGCAAACGTAAATTCAATGCTAGTTGAATATAATTCCAAAAATAAAATCGATCCAAAAAGCAACGATGGAAAAGCTACCAATAGAAAAGATCCATCCAACACCACCCCTATAAAAGCAGCATTCTCCATCCATTCCCTTAATGGACTAATGGCTACGTTATCTACTTTATTGGGTTCTACAGATCCTAGATTTGAACGTTTGACTAATCTATTTAACATCGTTTCTAATGTTGGAATTATCAAGTTATTAAGTGATGGTAAATATCTTGAATTATTAGCTACTTCTGTCTTAAAAGACAAGGGGGGTGCATCAATTAACGAGAACGAAGCCACCTTTGTTATTAAAAAAGACATCCTTTTAAATACAGAAGATTTA
>URTN01000239.1 GCA_900550795.1 uncultured Mollicutes bacterium | reverse complement strand
GGCCATGCTAGAATAACTGCCATCCTATTTGGTATGGCTTTTGATAAAATCTTTGGGCAAGTATCAGAAACTATATATACCAAAGCACCCATGACTCCAGCGGAAAATATGGCTTCTAAAGAACCGCTAATCCCATTAGCCTTGCAAATGTTATAGAAAATAACGGCAGAAATAGATGACATCAAAGTCTGGACTATATTATTTCCTACTAGGACTGTTACTAAGGTATCCTCAAATTTTTCGGTTAACCTAACAATTATCTTGGAAGTGATATTTCCTTTATTGGCTTCGACTTTAAAATGATATTTATTGCAATTAGAAAAAGCATTCTCTGAAGCACTGAATAAGCCAGATATAATTAACATTATCGCTATGAGTAGCCAGGCTACCCACATCGGCATACCATATACGGTAATTGGATTAGATTCTAACAGTAAGGGATCAATACAAGTAGATAAAGGAACTTCCATATCGAGAGTTAATTATAATATATTTATAGGAAAGAGTAAAATACCCTTTTGGTGTCCATTTGCTATAGTTCTTTTCTGTCTAAAATGGGCTTTATTTGTTTGGCTTTGTATCTTTATTGAGATAGAATAATGCCCATGGAAAACATTATTGATGATTTAATTTATAGAGGTCTCATCCAACAATATAGCGATGAAGCAAAACTTAGGGAAATGCTAGAGAGCAAGCAAACTCTTTATTGTGGCTTTGATCCTAGTGCTTCCTCAATGCACCTTGGCAATTATGTCATGATTTCTTTATTAAAGAGATTCCAATTATATGGACATAAAGTTATTGCCCTAGTTGGAGGTGCGACTGGCATGATTGGAGATCCTTCTGGAAAAAGTAAGGAAAGAAATCTCCAAAACGAAGAAACATTAAAAGCCAATACCGAATCGATTAAGAACCAACTAGAAAGATATATCGATTTGACTAACGAAGACAAAGGCATGGTTGTTTCTAATTATGATTGGTTAGGACATATGAGTGTAATCGATTTCCTTCGTGATTATGGGAAATTTTTCTCCATTAACTACATGTTATCGAAAGAAATCGTCAAATCTAGATTAGAAGCCGGTATTTCTTTTACTGAATTCTCTTACCAAATACTCCAATCAATCGATTTCTATTTCCTCCATCATAAATATGGTGTCAATATCCAACTAGGCGGGAATGACCAGTGGGGCAATTTGACTTCTGGACTAGAACTCATTAGGAAAATCGATGGGGAAAACGAGACTGCTGAAGTCATGACTGCCCATTTGATTTTAAGAAGTGATGGCAAGAAGTTCGGCAAATCAGAAAAAGGTGCCCTTTTCCTTGATAGGAACCTAACTTCTCCATATGCCTTATATCAATATTTCATGAATGTAACCGATGAAGATGCGATTAGATTCCTTAAGATATTCTCTTTCTTGAGCAAGGATGAAATCGAAAAAGTTGCTGCTGAACATTTTGCTTCTCCAGGCGCTAGAATCGGACAAAAGAAAGTTGCATATGAAGTAACTAAGGATATACATGGCGAAGAAGCTGCCTTAGAGGCTATAAAAATGAGTGAAGCTTTATTCTCTGGGGATGTTGCTTCCTTAAAAGAAAACGAGATTATCGAACTATTCGGCGAATTCAAGAAACCTGTTGAAGGCGAAATGAAATTAGAAGATCTAATAATAAATTTAGGATTAGCAACTTCTAAACGTGAAGCTAGAACCTTTATTACTGGTAATTCGGTTTCAATAAATGGAACCAAGCATACCGATCCAAACGAAGTGATTAATTCTTCTCTTGCCTTATTTAATAAATATCTAGTGGTTAAAAGAGGAAAGAAGAATTACGCCTTAGGTGAATTCTAATAAGCAAGAAGACTAGTAAAAGCAGGGCGACCTGCTTTTTATTTTTGCAAAAGAAAAAGCCAGGCATTGCTGCCTGGCCTAGCATCAAATGGATTATAACTTTCTGTTATAGTATTCGATGATAGCGGATTCGTTGATTTCAAGAGCTAATTCGTTACGTTCTGGAAGTCTAGTGAATGTTCCTTGGAACTTCTCGGCATCGACTGTTACATAT
>URTN01000238.1 GCA_900550795.1 uncultured Mollicutes bacterium | reverse complement strand
GTATAAGTAGCGGTATAAACCTGGTCGGAAGTTGCTATTTTTACCTCAGGGTCCCACCCTTTAAAAGTGTATTTATATTCTGCATCACTTGGTTTAGTAGGCGTCGCCCCATCATATGTTGGAAGACTCCCTTGTTTAACGTTGGTGTCGGTCTCTAGGACCGTCCCATCATAATTCTTCCATGTGATTGTATAGGTAGTCTCGGTGATTATTGGGGGAATACAACCCCCGCCTGAGGTATCTTCTGTAGACGAACTCTTGTTTGAACCACATCCTACTAACGAAAAGGCGACTAACGCTAGATACGGTAATAACTTTTGACTTTTATTCATGCTTCTGCCTCCTTTAGGCAATGACTAGTAAATTCGCCTAGAAATAAATGTGTTTAATATATTTTTAGGATGTTTACTTGCTAACATTTTATTTTAAAAATAACATCGAGGTCAATTTTTCTTAGGTTGGTCATGGAAGAATATGACATTTTATGAGTTGTCATCATTTTGTAGACAGCTGAAATCTTATTGATAGGTATATGTACGCCTGTTATTAAATTACGATTGGTCCATGTTTACTATTATTTAGAAAAATTATTGTGTTAGAATTAATAAATTAGAAGATAAATAACAAGGACTATTTTATGGTTAAGAAATATAAAACGGTCTCCATTATATATGGGGGTAGTGGACGTAATTATGCGACAAAGATGAAAAATCTTATCGATAAACTTTCAAGTGAAAAGAAGATTCCGATACGTTCCCTTATCGTAATGGATTCCATCTTAACAGGAGACTTGCTTTCTAACATTACATCTTTATTTAACGGAAGTGATTTATGCGTTACTTTCTTAACTTCTGATGATTTAGCAAACGGAAAAGGAAGATTAAGGCAAAATGTCGTATTTGAATTAGGGATGGCCATATTTCATCTAGGAAAAGAGAAATGTATCTTGCTTAGCGACTTTGATCCAAAAGAAGATAATGTTGAATTGCCTAGCGACCTTAATGGGATTGAAATAAAGCATTTCAACAAAGGAAGCGAAGATGAGGTATTTAAAGAAGTAGTAAAGAAGGTGCTTCTACTTTCTAAAGATATCGATAGATTAAATGGGCAATCTATTGAACTCCCCAGCTACGACAAATTGATAACAAGAGAGAAATATAGGGTAGATTATGAAAACCTATTTGAAAAAACTAGCGATACACTTAGCCTACCTGAAGTATTAAATGGCTGGTATGAAGAATGCAAGTCACTAAATAGATATGACGAAAGAGCCATCTATTTTATTGAAAGGGTGGGCTTCCTTCCTATATTTGGAAAACGTGATGGGGTTAAGGAATGGTGTATTAAAATAGAGCCTCTTTTGACTACCTTTAGCGACCTAGATATTGAAGAATATTCCTTATCTACCTTGAATTTTGTCAAGAACACGATTCTAGCCCTTATTGAATATGTTTCATTTTCCTTTGGCTTTGCTCCTAAAAAAGAAAAAGTATATAGAGATATAGTCCTTGCTTTAGAAGAAGATTGTCCATCAAGTGAAAAGAGTATCAATCCACTTATAATGACCGTCTATTATGATTATCTAGGTCTATCGTATTTACATCTATATGAATTTAGCAAGAAAGATAACCATCTAAAAAAAGCAATCGAATTATTCTCGATTCTAGTAGATAAATATGTTGATCTAATCGATACATCGATGGGAGTATGGTCTGGTTTTGTTTTCTATAACCTAGCTAGGGCCTATAGGAAAATGTTTAATCTAACTAATGACGAAGAAGATGAAATGATGGCCATGCGTTATTATAAGAAAGCTGGGACACTTAGAAGACGCTGGCTTAATAAAATCTATTGGGGAAGGCAGGTTAGAAATGCCCTTTCAAGTGAATATTTCACATCTGAGCTTGATTATATTGATTTCCAAGAGGAAGCTGGACTTATTGATAAAGAAGAAGCCTTAAGTGAATTCAATAGGTTAAAGACCGAACTTGGCGATTATTATAATGATGATGAAAAGTTAGAGAAGCTTTCCTTGATTCAAGACAAGATAAACGAAAAGATAAAGAATTAATC
>URTN01000237.1 GCA_900550795.1 uncultured Mollicutes bacterium | reverse complement strand
TTGTATTCCTGCTCCAAGAGAAGAAGTTTCTAAATATGCTCCAAAGATGGTTACCTTCAAGATTGATGTTGATAAGATTAGAGATGTCATCGGACAAGGTGGCAAAGTCATCAATGACATCATCACTAGATGCAACCAAGTCAAGATTGATGTCGAAGAAGATGGAACCATCACTATCTATCACACTGATAAGGAAATGCTTACTAAGGCAAAAGCCATTATCGATGATATAGTTAGGGAAGCCAAAGTTGGCGAAATATTCGAAGGAAAAGTCACTAGAGTCGAAGATTACGGGGCTTTTGTAAATCTATTCGGCGATACCGATGGATTATGCCATGTATCTAGATTGAAATGGGGCTATGTCGATGATGCTTCCAAAATCATCAAAGTCGGCGATACATTAAAAGTTGTCGTTATCGGACTTGATGAAAAAGGAAAGATCAAATTAAGCCACCGCGAATTCGAGGAAAAGCCAGAAGGCTATCTCGAAAAAGAAGACAAGGGCCCAAGGAAAGATAACCATTCCTCTAAATTCCACGGACATTCTTCTAAACCAAATAGACGTTAATAGATAAGGAGCAAGGCAACTTGCTCCTTTTTAAGTTTATTTATTTTAATTTTGTCTTAAAATAAAGATAGCAAGAGGAAAACATATGCATAAAATCATTTGTATCGGAAGAGAATTCGGCTCAGGGGGCAGAGAATTTGGCAGAAGACTAGCAGAGAAACTTGGCTATGCCTATTATGATTTAGAAATCATCAATGAGATTTGCAAAGGTACTCCTTATTCAAGGGAATATATCGAACAAGTCTCCGAAAAAGACCCAATCCCGCTATTTCCAATTAGATATGGCAATTCTTTCTCTTTGGGGCCTGATCCAAGTGTTTCGATGGCAATGGATGTATATAAAACTCAGGTCAATACTTTAAAGAAAATGGCAGAAAAGAGCAATTGTGTCATTATTGGCAGGGCTGCCGACTATGTTTTACGTGAATATAAGCCTTTCTCTATATTTGTCTATGCTTGTTTGGATTCTAGAATTGATAGATGCCTAGAAAGAGAAACCGATAAAGAAAAATATAGCAGGAAGCAAATGGCTAGAAAAATAAAGAAGGTCGATAAAGGCAGGGCAAGATTCTATACATTCGCGACTAATAAGAAATGGAGCGATAGGAATAATTATGATTTGATGATCAATACTTCCTATACCGACATCAAGCAATTAGTAGAGATGGTTTTTAACTTATTTAAATAAATCCTTCAACAGACCTAGCATCGATTCAAAGCTAAGCAATGAGTCGATGTTTTCTTTTGTGTTTATATTATTTGGTTTTATATAATCCTTATATATCTTATATATTAAATAGTCTACATCGGTTTGGTCTTTTAAATTTTTGCCGAATTCTTCATATTCTTTTTCGTTAAAAGAAGGATTAGAGGCTATTTCAAGCGAGACAATTACAAATCTTCTTAGATAGACGCTTAAGGAAGAAATAAACCAAAAAGAGGCATCTAGAGGTAATTTTGGATTATTTAATAATTTACCTACTAGAGGAAGGCCGTCTGCTTCATCCCTATAGATATCAATATAGACAAAATCA
Organism: uncultured Mollicutes bacterium; assembly: GCA_900550795.1. GTDB lineage: Bacteria > Bacillota_I > Bacilli_A > RFN20 > CAG-826 > Alloenteromonas. Next base: position 475 of record URTN01000237.1, on the reverse strand, counting down.
TATTTAGGATAATCTAGGTAAGTCAAAGCATCGTCATTAATAATCTTAATCTTGCTTTTATTTTCAAATTCATCAAGCAGGCATGAATTAAATACTTCGATGATATCTTTGTCTTTTTCCAAAATGGTAACTGAACTGACTTCTTTTTTATTTGATGCCATATAGGCAAAATAGCCTAGCCCAAGTCCGACAACCAATATATTTCCCTTGGCTTTATTTATATCGATTTCCATCGAATTGATTTCGTGAGGGACTAATTCCATCCAATTTGCGCCGTTTTTCCTAATCAAAGGATATTTGATTCGTTTAGAAAAATAGCCAAAAGGAGAATGGCATTTATAATCATCTCCTATTATCTTTTCATCTAAAAGAAATGGGACATATGGATAAAAATAATCAAAACCAAATTCAATATCTTTATATTTGCTAGATGATTTCTTGATTAGCTTTTGGTAATAAGAGTTATCTTCTAATA
>URTN01000236.1 GCA_900550795.1 uncultured Mollicutes bacterium | reverse complement strand
ACATATTATCTATGTCCGTTAATTAGCATTTTGAAGGCTATGTTGCCTTCATCTTTAAAGCCTTCTATTTCTGCCTTAAAAGGTCCAAAGATTGCCTATGATAAATATGTTTATATTGCTAAAGATGATGAAACTGATTTAACCCCAAAGCAAATTGAAGCCTTTAGGTTAGTAAAAGAAAATGGGGAAGTATTAAAAAAAGAAGCTGGTTCAGTTTCCATAGTCAATGCCCTTATTGGAAAAGGAATATTTGCGACTAAATTAAAAGAAAAAAATAGACTTAAATTAGATGAAATCAAATCTACTCTCCCCCCGATTTTGAATTATGAGCAAAAAGAGGCAATGGAAGGGATTTATAACTCGGCCAAACCTATTAATCTACTACAGGGGGTCACTGGTTCAGGAAAAACAGAGGTTTATCTCCAACTTTCTTCTTTATTTCTAAAAGAAGGCAAGGGAGTAATCATGTTAGTCCCTGAAATATCTTTAACCCCTAGAATGGTTAATTTCTTTAAATCTAGGTTTGGCGATGGGGTTGCTATTCTCCATAGTGGACTTACAAATGGAGAGAAATATGATGAATATAGAAGGATAAAAAATGGGGAGGCTAATATAGTAGTAGGTGCTAGAAGTGCGATTTTCGCTCCAATAAAAAACCTTGGGCTAATCATATTAGATGAAGAACATGTTTCTTCCTATAAGCAAGATACACCCCCTTATTATTCTGCTAGGACCATTGCCTTAATTAGGGCTAGGCTAGAAAATGCAAAAGTAGTATTAGGTAGTGCTACCCCAAATATAGAAACAAAAGCCAAAGCCGAAAAAGGAACATATGGGTATTTCGAATTAAAGAAAAGATATAACGAACTCCCTCTCCCTAAGGTTTCTATTATTGATTTATCTAGAAAAGGAGCCCTTGTTGCTAATGCCCCAATATTTTCAAAAGAGTTATTAGAAAAGATAAAACAAAGAGTAGCTAATAAAGAGCAAATAATGCTTCTAATTAACAAACGGGGTTATTCTTCTTATTTGACTTGCGCTAGTTGCGGACATGTTTTTACTTGTCCTAATTGCAACTGCAATTTGACTTACCATAAGACTGATTCAATGCTTAAATGCCATCATTGCGGCTTTGTTCTTCCTTATCCAGAAACTTGTCCAGTATGTGGCTCCCCTAAAATAAGAAGAGTTGGCTTTGGAACTGAAAGAGTGGAAAAAGTATTAAAGGAAAATATTCCTGAAATTAGAATTGCTAGATTAGATACGGATATTACTAAAATTAGAAATAACCTAAACAAGACATTGGAAAGTTTTAAGCAAGGGGAATTTGATTGTCTAGTCGGAACCCAAATGATTGCAAAAGGGCATGATTTCCCTAATGTTACTTTAGTTGGAGCCATGTTGGCGGATATTGGTTTATCTTTGCCTAGCTATACTTCTAGCGAAGATTGCTTTAATCTTATCGCCCAGGTTTGTGGTAGGGCTGGAAGAGGAGAAAAAGTAGGGGAAGCTGTCATCCAAACATATAATCCAACAAATTATGCGATTAATTTAGGTTGCAAGCAGGATTATTATTCTTTTTACCGTAAGGAAATGGAAGCAAGGCGAATTGGGAAATACCCTCCATATTGCCGTCTTATCTGCCTTATCTTTTCTTCAAAAGACGAAGAGAAACTAAATGCTTCGGTTAGGCAAGTCAAACAGGCTATTGATGATAAAAAGTTTGATTCAGTGGTTACTATTGGACCTTTAACCCCATTCATCAATAGAAACGGCGATATTTATAAAAAGGAACTTTTGATTAAATTTGCTAAATCCGATGAGATAAAAAAATATATCTATGATCTTCTTTTATTGCTTTCTGGAAAAGGTGGAGTAAAGATTTCTAGCGACGTCGATCCAATCTCCTATTGATGGATAAGCGATATTTGAAAAAATAATTGACATCTTCTCTTTTTTGACTGTCATATGGCAATAAATGTTTGCATATGCTATCATATGTTTGCCAGGAGAACTAATCCATGCCTTTTAATCAAAAAGAATATGTCGGAAATTATAATAAAAACAATTATAAAATGTTCCCTTTTCG
>URTN01000235.1 GCA_900550795.1 uncultured Mollicutes bacterium | reverse complement strand
CCCTGCTAGAAGGCTCTAGTCTCATCAATAGGTATTTTTGCAATTCAGTCTTGCCAGCCCCAGTCTCCCCTCCTATTACTATTGATTGTTTATTCTTTATAGCCTTTAGCAATATCCTTTTGCTATTTCCTCCAAAAAATGAATCATCATTTTCTAGTACACTCCCTTCATAAGCGATACGGATGGAAAATGAATATGATTTCTTATTCCTTACCCTAGTCAAAGATAAGAAAGTCGCATTAATCCTATATCTAGAAAAAGAGGCATCTAATATAGGATCTAGGAAAGAGAATTGTTTCTCTGAATAATTAGCAATTTGCCTTAAAAAGAAAGCAACTTGAGAAGGAGTTACATCAATTTCCGATTTTCTTCTCCCAAATTTATTGCTTTGGTAAAAGATATATTCACCATTATAGGAAATATCTGTTATCCCTTCTTTTTCTAATAAAGGAGAGATAAAAGATGTTTCTAGAAATTCCTTAAGTTTTTCATCGTTATCCATCAATAATTCCTCCTTATAACAAAAGATGCGCTTTTATCGAAGCTAACTAAGGGATTATCTTCTAAAGTGATTTTTACACTCGCATAATTTGGATATTTAAATCCAAATCTACTTGGACTATGGGTATTCTTGAATGTATATTCCAATGAATATGTAATCGTATATCCTTTTAATTCCTTTAGAAGGTAATCTGAAACCGCATCTTTAAATAACTGTTTATCAAAATATGGGGTTATGTTCTTGCCGTTTTCATCAAAATAGATAACCGCAGATTCAACTACTCCTTTATATAAACCTAGGTAAGCCCTATTTATCCCGTTTAGGAAATAAGATTGACGGAACATGGTCAAAAAAAGAACTAACCCGAACCCCGAAATAATCATGTTCATCATATCTTTAACCTAAAACGACACAATAAGAACTAGTTTGGCAGGGGCCAAAATTAATCTTATCCTCGAAATTCAATTTGGTTTTATAGACGAATGAGTCGCTATATGGGGATAAGGAAACAAACCTCATCTCTACTTCATATGGATCTTTATCTTTTCCATAATCGAAAGGGAACAAGATGTCTCTAGTTTCGTTTGAATATATTGAGTTCTTACTATATGACATCTTCAATGTCTTTTTGTCAAAATAATAAGGTTCTTTGGTCTTGAACCCATATTTAAGATAACCATCAATCTTATTTATGTAATACATCTCTAGTTTTATGACTCTTCTTAGACTAGATCCACTTCCAACTTTACTTCCAATTGAGAAATCATCTAGGTTATTCCTAATAATAAATGTAGATGATCCTGAAATTGGTTCATCATTGAAGACTGGATTTTGGTAATATAAGAATACATTAGATAAGTTCAAGCAACGTGAATCGCCTTTATTCCCTAAAGAAGAAACGGAAAATTTATATTTGCTACTGCCGATTACATTAGAACTTACTTTATGTCTAAGTTCTTCTCGCTTGGTGTCATATAGTTTTCCATCAACTATATTCTCTAAGGAATAGACCTTACCTGCTTTTAATTCAAAATGGTTAGAAATATACCTTTGTCCATTTAAAGAAGGATTTCTTTCGTTTAAAGATACTAGATAGAATCTAAAACACGCTAAATCCTTTTGATTATGTCTAGATGGATAAATTGATTTTAGATATTTAGGACCCCTAGATTCATTTCTATAGTCATATGTATCCACTTTTTCATAGACGACGCTAGATTCGCTTGAATCCGAATATACTTGCAATGTTACTCTAAAAATAGGGATTATCTCAGTATTAATAACCCAGTCCATCACGATATCTTCGCCTTTGACAACTGGATTTATATAATAATCAAAACCTGCTGTCTTATAATCTAAAATCGAAGTCCTATCTGGCAAAGATGAGGAAGTCAAAAGAAGCAAAGGCAATATAAATAGGCATTCCTTTTTCATATTAGAAAGCCTTTGATAATCTATGATATAAAGAGCAAAGAGTCTTTTGGTAATCCCTGCTATAAAAGAAAGATAGATACCAGAATTTATAATGTCTGCCCATTTCTAGGCAATCATTAACAAAAACCATTCTTTCTAGTCGAGATAAAGATTCATAG
>URTN01000234.1 GCA_900550795.1 uncultured Mollicutes bacterium | reverse complement strand
ATGCTATTGACTTTAGATTCTTTTTTCCTAGCTCTTTTTAGACTTTCTATCGAATTAAGCAAATCTAAATCAATTTCTTCATAATCAATGAATTCATGGCTTTTTTTCGGGCTTAGCAATGGTTTTAATGCTTTCTCAACCTTACTCAAAGCCCTTTTTGAAGAAGCAAAAGATTTGCTAGTTAAACTTGCTTTAGCTTTCTTTAATTCAAATATTGATAAAGATGCAGAAAACATTGATCTGCTTCTATCAATCAAATTATGTCCTTCATCAACAAGAACCATATATTTGGTTTGATCAATCCCTTCATCGAAATAACGTTGTAAATATACATAAGGATCGAAGAAATAATTGTAATCCATGACGATTAAATCGCACCAAAGAGATAAGTCTAATTGAAATTCAAAAGGACATATCTCGTATTTTCTTGCTGTTTGGATTAAAAACGGCTGATCAAAAGAACAATTTAATTTATAGGCATCAAGCAATGCATTTTTTATTTTGCCATAATAATTTTTAGCAAATGGGCAGTCTATCGGATTACAGGCTTTTCCGGGGAAAGCACACATTTTATCTTTAGAATGCAAATAAATATCTTTGATGTCCAATTCATTATCACGAAGTTGGCCAACGGCTTGAAGAGCGCTATTAAACCCACTATTTTTGGCAGTCAAATAAAAAATCCTATCCTTTTTCCCTTCTTTGTAGTTCTTAACGAATGGGAAAATAGAAGAAATTGTTTTTCCAATTCCTGTAGGAGCCTCAGCAAACAAAACTCCGCCATTTTTCGCTACAGAATAACAATACTTGGCCATTTCTCTTTGACCAGGCCTAAAGTCTAGATAAGGGAATTTTACTTTAAAAGCGGATTCGTCTCTTTTTTTAAGATGATAAAAATAAGGTTCTGAGAACTTAAAATATGTCCTGATGATATCATCGACTTTGCTTTTGACCTCTTCATAAGAAAACGAATAGAGCTTGCTCATTTGCTTATTGGTCTCTTTTTGGGAGATATAAACAAGCTTAATTTCGATATTATCCAAGCCTTTTTCTTCCATAAACATCCTTGCATAGCAAAGAAGTTGGCCTAGATGCCACTGCTCTTGAGTCGAAAAGAATTCTTCCAAATCCTCAACCGTAGATTTGATTTCCTCGATTACATATTTATTATTCGAACAATCGATTCCATCAGCCCTTCCCTGAAGATAAACAGTACCTTCCTCAACTGAATATGTTCCTGATAGAGGATATTCAGAAAGATATGATGAATTCCTGTTTTTTTGGTAATTAGAATGAATCAATGACCCTTGTTTCATGGTCTCGGTGTTATATATTCTTTCGTCTATATCGCCACTACGCAAAATAGCATCCACCAATTGATGGACGGATAAATGCAAATATCTTCTCTCTATTTTCTCCATCAAGACAAAACCTTGCCTTCTAAATAATGGGAACCATTAGAAAATGATAAGCCATCCATCTCTTTCTTTCCTTCGAGTTGAACTTTATCAAGCAAGACAATTCCGTCTTTTAATTGGACATAAACGCCCTTTTTCATCAAGACAATTTGACCGACCTCACCTTTGATTTCCTTACAAAAGGTATGGGAAGCAAATATCTTGAACTTAAGATTATCGATAAATGAATAAGCCCCAGGAGTTAAAGAAAGACCCCTAACGTAATCATTAAATTGTTTACAGTTTAATTCCTTTATTGGCAAATGTTCGTCTTCTGGTTTTATTTTATTAGCGAAAGTAACTTCACTTTCATCTTGTTCAATTCCAGGAAGTTCGCCATTTGCATAATCCAAAATGCTTCTAGTTGCAACTTTTATAGATGCCAAGGACAATTTATCGCAAATAGAAGAATAATTATCATTATCTTCGATTATTACTTCTTCTTTATCATACATTCTCCCAGCATCCATCTTTTCAACCATTTCCATTAATGTAATGCCAGTTGTCTTATCCCCATTCATTATGGCTCTTTGAATCGGGGCGGCTCCCCTATATTTAGGAAGAATGGAGCCATGGAGATTAAGACAGCCAATTTTAGGGCATTCCAAAACGCCTTTAGGGACAATTTGCCCATAGGCCATAGT
>URTN01000233.1 GCA_900550795.1 uncultured Mollicutes bacterium | reverse complement strand
ATTGCATATATCTTCCCTTCCTTAAAAGAAAAGAATGATTTCATTAAACATTTTTCTTCATTAGGGATTGATTTAAATATCTTAGAAAACATTACCTATATAGTAGAAGAGGCAAAGGGGATGGAGTGGGACTTTGTATGTCTAGTTAGATTCCTTTCATCTTCTAAAAATAGCTTTGATGCGATGCTAGAGAAATCTAGTGGCAAGCATTCTTCTTTCCACAGGATGTTATTCAATAGGCTTTATGTAGGACTTACTAGGGCTAAAAATAAGATAGTGATGTTTGAAGATAATCTTTCTCCATTAATTTCTTCGACATTGCTAAATACTCCTAAACTAATTGCAACAAATGAAGAAATGAAGGGCTTATTTGAAACTTCTTCTAGTTTCTCTTCTTGGATTGAATATGCAAAGAGATTATTTAAGGCTAGACAATATCAGCAAGCCTATCTTTCTATCTGCAGGGCAAAAGATAATTGTCCAAAAGAAAGTTATTTAGTCGCAGAGACTTATGCAAATTACGAAAAAGAATTCAATTCATCTATATTTACTAATGCAAATAGATATATAGATATGTTTATATCTAGAAATGACTTATTCACTTTAAAAGAAGCCTATAAGAGACTAGGTAATAAGAAGAAATCTTCCTTATTGGAGCTTTGTTTTAAAGCGAATGTAGATGCATCGGAGCTAGTTAATTCCTTTGCCAAGAATGTTGAATTATGTTCATATATGGAGAAAGCCTTCTATTTTGATAGAGTTGCCTCCATCTTAAATAAAAAGATAACAAATAATGTAGAAAGGATATTAAAAAATGGAAAACGCGGACGATAAGTTAGTTAGGACTTTAGAAAACCTAGAAAACATCTCTTCTTACCTAGAAAGAATAGAAGAAGTCGAGGACAGTTTCGATTCTAAACTAGATGATATTTCTAGTAGGATTGAAAAGACTTTTGATAGGTCAAAGGAAGTTTCTTCTAACTTGGCTAAACTTGAAGGTTCGCTTAATAAATTCGAAGAAGTATTATCCAAGCTCAATTTATTAAATGAAAAGCTATCTAGCTTAATCGAAAAACTAGATAAAGTAGATGCAAAAGAGATAATAAAAGGCTGTGAGAATGTTAATGATTCAGTCTCTAATTTGATTCAGGAAATGAAAGCCGTTACTGCTAAAAAGAAAGAAAAAGGAAGCAAGAAGAAATAGTGAAACGCGATCCTATTGTTAATCATAAGGTAATGGCGTCCATTAAAGGCAAAGATACCAAGATAGAATTAGCCTTAAGAGAGCAACTCAAGAAGGAAAATGTCTATTGTTTCAAGAATTACAAAAAACTCATTGGAAAGCCAGATATCTATATACCTTCATCTAATCTAGCTATTTTTGCCGATAGCGAATTTTGGCACGGCTATAATTTTGATATAGCTAAATCCTCAATAAAAACCAATATACCTTTCTGGGTCAATAAGATTGAAACCAATATAGCTAGAGATAAAAAAGTAAATGAAACACTGCTTTCTAAAGGGGTAGGGGTACTTCGCTTTTATGGCTTTGAAATTGAAAAAGAGCTGCCCCGTGTAATGGAAAATATCATTTCTATCCATAAAGAACGAAAGCAAATCATAGATAGAATTAAAGCTATAAAACAAAAGACTACTCTAGGTTATATAAAGATCGATGATAAATATCTTTTCCTTTATAGAAACAAAAAGAAGAATGATCCAAACGAAGGAAAATATGTTGGAATCGGAGGTCATTTTGAAAAGAACGAGAATAGATATTCTTGTTTAAGAAGAGAAGTAAAAGAAGAAACTTGTCTAACAATCAAAAAACCAAAATTCCTTGGAACGATTTATTTTCTTAATGATACTTATGAAGACGAGATGATGTTCCTTTTTGAAATTGATTCTTTTGAAGGAAAATTATCTTCTTCTTGTAACGAAGGAGAGTTCAAGTTAGTTAAAAAGGAGGACATTCTTGATTTGCCTTTATGGGAGGGGGATAAGGTTTTCTTGCCACTTCTAGGCAAGGAAGAAAAAAGACCATTTGAACTGACTCTAATTTATAAAAAAGACCGATTAGAAAAGGTTATTGGACCATTTTACAAG
>URTN01000232.1 GCA_900550795.1 uncultured Mollicutes bacterium | reverse complement strand
CCCCAAAATAAGAGATAACAATCATGCAGGAATAAACGGCAAAATTCATCGTTGGGGAATTAAAGGCCAATATCCTTTCGGCATGCAAGAAAGTTTTGTAAATAAAATAGGAAACGTGCCCAAATTTTTCTTTTTCAAAGTCTTCCCTGCCAAATGATTTAACAACCCTAATGCCGGCTAAATTCTCTTGAACAGAAGCGTTTAAATCATCATATGCGTTAAATACTCTAACGAAAGTTGGATGGACTTTTATGGAGATAAAGAACAAAACAAATCCAAGTAATGGGATTATTGTGAGGAAAGTCAATGCCAATTGCCATGAAGTGACACAAGCCATGATAAAGGCAAAGACAAGCATAATAGGAGATCTTACAATAGTCCTTAAAATCATTTGAACCGAATTTTGGACGTTAGTGACATCCGTTGTTAACCTAGTAACAAGCGAAGGGGTAGAGAATTTATCAATATTAGAAAAAGAATAATCCTGTATGTGGTAATACATCTGTTTTCTTAGGTTTCTACCAAAATTACTAGATGCAATAGACGCAAAAAAGCCTGCCATGACGCCACCGAAGCAACTAACTAAGGCCATGGCAATCATAATTAAGCAAATATAGACTAGTTCAGGGACTTGCTCAGCACCCATAGAGCCAACTTGAGGGTCAATGATATTAATTACTTTAGCGGCAAAGAAAGGAATAAGGACTTCCCCTACAACTTCAATCGTGACGAAAACCCAGGCTAAGATACAATATCTCCATGAGCCTTTCATATATTTTAGCAACGACTTAAGTACATGGGACTTCTTAAATTTTTTAATAGTTTCTTCGTCTTTTCTTTTTTTCTCTTCGATCATTTTCGCAAAGCTATCGTCCATTTTTGTTTTCCTCCTCTAACTTATCTAATATCTTCTCGCCTATACGCAAGAATTCATTTTTCTCATCTTCTTCTAGCATCGAAGAAAGTTCTTTTTCGAATTTATCCAATACTTTCTTAGTGGATTGGTAATATTGCATTCCCTTTTCGGTTGGATAAAGTTTTTTAATACGCTTATCGTCTTTATCGATAGACGAAGAGATGAATCCTTCGTTTTCTAGAATCGTTAATATTTCAGAAACCGTCGATTTCTTTAACATCAATCCATCCATTATTGAATTACTCTTGCACCCTGGATGCCTGCATATAAAAGCAGGCGACCAGCCTTGTTGAGGACCTATATCTATAGGAAACAAGGGTAGATAGGCCATTTCAAACCTTCTATCTAGCATTCTATTTAATCGACCTACCATTGGTCTTAATCTTGAGATTTTTCTTTCCAAAATATTGTTCGACAGCGAACTATTTAACTCTAAATTATGAAAATAACAAGTGGCAAATTAATTAAAACCGCTTTCAAAGATAAATTATTTGTTTAATTTAAAGATTCTTCTAGACTTGCTCTTTCTTCTAAACCACGGAATATCTTTTCTAGCGAATCAATAGAATCTAGCGATGTCGCTAGTTGCATTCTGACTCTTTTATATCCAGGGAAAGAAGAGAAGAAATGAGGCAATAAACCACGCAGTTCCCTTGTTCCAATATATTCGCCTTTTTCTTTGATTAAAGCATAAGCGAATTCTTTTGCATATTCGATTTGTTTAACCTTGCTAGGAGAAGAAAGAAGGACCCCATTAGTTAAATATTCATTGATTTGGGTCAATAAATATGGATGCCCTAAGCCACCTCTAGCAACCATAACAAAATCAGCATGAGTTATATCTAAGGCATTTTTAGCATCCATCGGGGTAAAAATATCTCCAGATACGGCATAAGGAATGTTGATATGTTTTTTCATGTCTTGAATTTCTTCGTATCTAGCTTTGCCTGAATAAAACTGGGCACGCGTCCTGCAATGGATAGAAATTAAAGCGACCCCTGCTCTTTCTAAAGCCTCTGCAACTTTATAAACATTAATAGAGTCCTCATCCCAACCTAATCTAATTTTGGCAGTGACTGGCTTAGAAGAAACTTTAACTATTTCCCTAACATAATTTTCTAGTCCTGGAACATCTTTAAGCCACTTAGAACCAGCACCTGTCTTAACCACTTTTTCTACAGGACAGCCAAAATTC
>URTN01000231.1 GCA_900550795.1 uncultured Mollicutes bacterium | reverse complement strand
TAATAAACCATCTTTAAATTCTTTAATAAGCAAATAGGCTGCTTTTTCTATTGAATAATCCTTGCCTTCTAATAAGCCTCTTCTTGAAGCGATAGAAAGTAAAATATCATCATTATTAAATTTACTTAAATCGTCAATAGAAAACCTTTCGTTCAATAAATTAGGATAATTGATTCTTAAATAATCTAATAAGGAATAAGATAAATCGACAGTAGGTAAAACGTCTTCTCTCATCGAACCTAGCAAGGCCAATCTAACGGCCTCGTTTTTATCTAGATAATTCATTGGCAAGACACCTGGAGTATCCAGCAAAATAAAATCGGTATTTAATTTAATCCATTGTTCGGCTCTAGTTATGCCAGCCTTATTTCCAACGTTAGCAATCTTTCTCCCGCCAAGATTGTTTATTAATGTAGACTTGCCAACATTAGGTATCCCGATAATCATGGCTTTGATTGGCTGTGGCTTCATGCCAAAACGTTTCTCTTTTTCTCTTTTGGTTTTTAATAAAGAGGAAGCAGACATTGAAAGGATATTAACAAACTTATCCTTTTTAAGATTACCTGAAATTGAAGGAATGTTATTTTCCTTAAAATAAGAGATCCAAGATGAAGTAACTTCTTGGTCTGCCATATCTGATTTTGATAATAAAATTATCCTAGATTTGCCATTAGCTATTTTGTCTAATAGTGGATTACGTGAAGAAAAAGGAGCCCTAGCATCGACTATTTCTACAATCAAATCTACGACTTTTGCATAGTTTTCAATAATTCTAAGGGCTTTTTGCATGTGCCCAGGAAAGTAATGTACGTTTTGCGCTTTCATGCTTTATATTCCAAACTTATGTAGTCCCAAGGCATCCTTATCTTGTTCAATAAAAACTTTGGTTCCTTAACAATAGTACCATCTTCTTTTTGAACATAGGCAAGTTTTCTCATGCCAGTTAAAACATAAGCCTTTCCTTGAATCATATTATCTTTTAAAGGTCCAACATTACGAGAATCATCGCTATGTGCCCCGATTCTATTATCGCCCATTACAAAATACTCATCGTCTTTTAATTTTGCTTCAATAGTAGTCTTCGTAACGGTACTTCTGCCTTCGATATAATATTTAGTTCCATCAGGAAGATCAGGAAAATCATCAAGGGTATATAAATTAGGAAGTACTTCTGAGGTTCCGTCTTCATGGGTAATAGTTGTCTTTCCCCAAACAGGATTATATGCAGGGTCATTTTCAAATTTGATTGTCTCTCCAGGGAAAGCAATTAGACGTTTAATTTTTAAAGATGCCGATGCATTAAGAGTCGAATATGTCTTATCAGTATAATCAGAAGGATAATAGACAATTACGATGTCATATCTATGCAAATCCGCCTTCCAATTTCCTTTTTCCTTGGATTTTGCCCATCCATAATCAACTATATCTCCATCCCCGTTATCACCAATATTCCAAGTCAAAGGAGTATATGAATCGGTTGATTTATTATATCTAAAACCATTTGAATTTAGCGTTGGATACATTGATGCTCCGCTAACATAAAAAGGTTCTCCGTATTTGGCAGAAAGATAAACAACATTGCTTGAAACAGCCAAGACGGCCAAGAAAATAACCAATAGGATTACATCAATAGCAATAACCCACCATTTTGGTTTTTTCTTTAAGGGTTTTATTTCCCCTAGTACTTGATTTTCTAAATAATTATCAGGCATCGCAACAAATTATAATCTTTACTTAATAAAGTAAAAAGAAATATCGCCTACTAAGGCAATTATTTTAAAGTACCTATGAACTGAGTGGCTTCGGCTCCATCAATATTTGCAGCCATTAAAATATTAGAGAACTTGACATCTCCAAAGCTATTTTTATGAGGTCTATTATCAAGCTCTAATAGACATCTAGCATAAAAAGCATCTCCAGCACCTCTAGGATCAACAACATTTAATGGGAGGCAAGTTGCTTCATAACTTCTATCTTTATAATAACAAACGCTTCCCTCCACTCCCTTTGTAATAAATAAAAGTACGCCAGGTTTCAAATATGTTTTTATAAAATTTGCTACCTTTTGGTTTCTTGCTAAAAAGTTATATTCGTCATCATTCATTTTAATGATGTCAAATTCCTTCAA
>URTN01000230.1 GCA_900550795.1 uncultured Mollicutes bacterium | reverse complement strand
AATTTATCTTCTTCGCTAGCTTTATGGATATTCATTTCCTTTGGAGAATTAACAACGATTTCATTATAGGTAATGTTGACCCCGTTTTTCTTTAACATCAAATAGATATCCCTAGTCATGTCTCTTCCTATTTGATATCTATCATCTTCAAGGCAGTAAGCAGCGAATAGAAGTACAACACCCGAACTAGATAAATTGGATACTCCTTTATATTCGATTGGAGAAGTTAGCTTTGGTAATGAATCCGATATAGAAGAAAGGTTCTTCGCGATTATAGCCTCGACATGTTCTAAATCTTCTTCATAATTAATCGTAATGCTGCAGCTAGCAAAAGAAGGTTTATAGGAAAGATTGACACAGGAATATATCTGCGAATTTGTAATGGACTTTAGATTTCCTGCATAATCGCATATCTGGGTGGATTTTAATCCAATGGATACGATTTGACCCCTAAATCCATCAATAATTACATAATCACCGACTGAATAATAATCATCGAATACGATGAATATCCCAGATATGATGTCGCTTATTAAACTTTGACACCCTAAACCAATGATAAGAGTCAATATTCCTAATCCTGCAACAATTGAACTAACATCGACTCCCCAGATAGAAAGAATAAATCCAATGGCTATTAAAATGGTTAGGTATTTGATGCAGCTAGAAATTAGAGAACCAATAGTCTGCGCTTTCTTTCCTCTTAAAGTGGTGGCTTTTATTAATACGTTTAATAGGAAATATATTAAGAAAGAAATACTTACAGTCAATAAAGTCTCTAACCATCTAGTAGAAGAATCCACCATGGCTTTATAAATAGATATAAACCCATTCCTATTTCCTTCTCCTAATATCTTGTCTCCAATTTTGTCTCCAAATACATCTCTAGCGAATATCAATAAAGACAAGATTACTATGAAGAAAACTGCGATTAGGATTGAGAAGATGAATTGTTTCTTTTCTTTCTTATTTTTCCTTAGCCAAAAATTAGAATTCATAAATCGATGCTCCTTTTATAAATATCCTTATTACCAAATATTGAACTAGAAGAAATTGTTATTTCATAAGTAGAAGGTTCTAAAGATATATTTCCTTTATATTCTTTTATTTCTTTTAGATCCAATTTATATATCTCTATATATCCATTAGATATAGTAAACCTAATATCTTCGATTCCTTTTCGTTCTAACTTGAAGCTATAGGAAAGTGAATTGGATACTATATTTAATTCGGGAGGAGTAATGCTAGCTTTTGGACTGATTAGTTCAAAAACAGATAATCCTCCAAATATAGTTGTTAATGATATCGCGGCAACCTTAATGATATTATCCTTATCCCTTTTAAAGACGGCATAGTTAGTCTCACCATCTGCATAATTTAGTTTTGCTTCCAATTCATCGCTAGTAATGGTATTGTCTACCTCTAGTGAATTCTCCTCTAAATTATTAACTTCTAATGAAGAAGTGGATAGATTATCAAACATAGCCTAATTTAAGCACATAAAGACCTTTTTAACTAGGGAATGTCGATTATTAATTACTTTTTATCAGGGATGGATACTTAATTTAACGATGATCCTTATAAGAATGTGTCCCCAAAAGTATATATTATTGGGGACAAAATATATGATAAATTAGAAAATACGGATTTGACTAAAGAGGATATTGGGAAACATTGATAATTCTAAAATGTTAAAATAATGCTAGATTTTTAAAGAAATAAAACAATGTGGTTAAACGATAAAGAAGAAAAAATATATGGACCATTCTCAAAATATATAGAGAATCATGAAGATAGGAGATTTAGATTCATTTATGAAGATGGTTGTGAACTGATTACTGAATTCTTCACCGAATACGAAAGCGATAATGGTTTAGAGCCAAGCGAAAAAGGATATGAAGAATATTTTGAGAGTGCTTTTAAAATTGTCAAAGTTATTAAAGATGAAAAGAATATCTACGAAGTCGGCAAATATATTTTAGTAAATTATCACTGCGTTCCCGTTAGATATGATGTCTTGTAAGTTTTTTTGAGAGTGCCTTCTTCTTAAGGTGTCTAACTGAACAAAGTTAAAAACTATTCAATTGGTAATGTTTTTACATACGTGTTATTTGGCACACATAGGATTAACTATTCTTA
>URTN01000229.1 GCA_900550795.1 uncultured Mollicutes bacterium | reverse complement strand
TAGAAAGGCACAATAAAAGGGGGTCTACTCGCCTTTTAGGTTTTCGAACACCCCCTTCTTTTTTTATCTTCCTATTAGTAATTGAATGGTTCAGCTACTCCGTCTTGAGTAGTCTTTAAGGTGTATAGATTGCCTTTAGTAATATTAATTACTGGGCTAGATAAATCGAATGCAACGCCATTGAGAGTAACTTTAGCATTCAGATTAGTTACTTCATCATCATTAGGCAATAAACTAGACGGGACCGTGTAAGCTGCATCAACTGAATGCTGTTGATAGAAATATACTGACTTAGAAGTATAGTCAACCATGTATTTCTTAAATAGTTCCGGGGCTTTGTAATTGATTTCCCTTTGATAGATAACGAATGCACGGGTCGCTTATTTTATTGGTTCAGCATAATAAGTTTTTGTGACGCAAGTGAATACTTCTTCTTCGGTTACTTTTTTCTTCAAGGCTTCATCATAATATAGATTTACCCCTAAAGCAGCTCCGGCATCCGCTACTTTTTCTCCAATTGGCTTTGTAGTTGAATTAGCATAGCGATATCCACCTTCAAATATAAGATCAATTCGTCCGCTGATTGCTTCAGTTGCGGCTGGTTTGGTTTCAAAGTCAACTGAATTATATAAGTCATTATCGAACTCATATTTGAACTTGATGGTGCTATCATCAACCATTTTCATAGGCTCTTCTAAGGCAATTGAATCGACGGTACTTTCGCTTCCGAATGTAAATTCCCTAAGCTTGTCTTTATCGAAAACGAATTTATATCCGCCTTTGGTAGTGCTAAGCTTTATTCCATCGTTTTTCATTTGTTTATAAGCGGTGCCTTCTAAAGCCAATGTATATAGATTGTCTTTAGATTCAACGTCGATATTTATATTGCCCACTTCTGCTGCATTAAGTGAGAATATCTTGGCAAAACCTTCATTTAGATCGGCAAAGCTATTAATCCTAAGAAGGATTTGGGTAAATGAATTGTCACCTTTATAGAAGAAACTTCCAATAGTCTCCCAAGGATTAGCTAATTCAGCTTCGGCATAGGTCTTATCTACAATATTAGAAGTAACTACTCCTTTATTATCTTGCTCATAAATGGTGTATTTATCTTCTTCTATTTCAAGTTTCCGCAATTCAGTCTTCTCTGTCCAAGTTTCATTTGATGGATCATATTCCCCGCTAACGGCTTTTTCGACAAATTTTCCGCTAGCTAAATCAGAAGCAGCATTAGTAATACTCCTTTCTTTCGCCCCGCCATAATCAATAATGCTAGATGATTCTAAAGAAAGGTTTCCTTTGTATTCGTTCGTATTCTTAATCGCTTTCTTAATTATGCTATAGATTTCATTCTTATCAGCATCTTTTACATAACCACAAGTTGAGCAGGTATAGAATCCATCATCATTTTTAGCAAATGTATGAGGTGCGAAATCAAAACGGACGTTTTTGTCGCAACTACATGCATGATAATGTCCATATTCATCTTTTGAATATGTTGTTGATGGGGTGTGTTCATGTGTTTGAGTTGAGCCAGGATTGCTACTAGTGATACATTCTTGATTGCCACAAGAGAAAGCAAACAAAGGCATTAGAAGCAATATAGTCTTTGTATAAATTTTCATAATTAAAACTCCTAACTAAATACTACCTAAAAATATTTATCTACGTAAACAAGGAATTTTTAAAATATAGAAACTGTCGAAACTTTATTTTTTTCAAAATCCATTAAGGACGTGTATCGATTTAGTTAGTTATTATTCCATTTATATAAATAGCAATCCTTATCATGAGAATAGATTATTCCTATCGCTTGCAAGTAAGAATAGATGATTTTTGGACCGCAATATTTAAATCCCCTTCTTTTCAATTCAAGTGATATTTCTATTGATAAAGGGGAGCTAACATTATCTATTTCATAATATGTCTTGCCTTTGGTAAATGTTTTAAGGAAACCATAAAAGGAGCCATATTCCTTTTCTATTTGGTAATAAAGCTTTGAGTTAGAGATACTAGCTAATATCTTGGATTTATTCCTGATGATCCTTTTGTCATTGCAAAGGAAATCTATTTTGTCTTGGTTATATTCTTTTACTTTCCTTATATCGAAATCATCATAATCTTCTTTAAAGGCATCAA
>URTN01000228.1 GCA_900550795.1 uncultured Mollicutes bacterium | reverse complement strand
TTCTCAGGTTATGTATTTATATTTATTTGTTATTTAGTCAACAAAAGAAGAACCTTATTCGTCTTTTCTAAATAAATAGGAATATTTCCCTGACAAAAGGTTATTTATTAACATCATTATTAGATTAAAGGCATAAAGAATTAAAAAAGCAGCGAATACGTATGCTAGATAATATGGATTTTTTGGATTTAAGAAATCATAAGGATATGTCTGGCTTCCATATAATAAATCATTCGGCCAGATATATGCTCTAAGCATGACAAATACCAAGTAGAATAAAGGATATATCATACTGAAGAAGGCGTTATACCATCTAACGCTACCCTTTTCATCAAAAAAGAGGAAGTCACATAAAGGAATTATTATAAGGCCTAAATTAAATAACAAGCCTGGAATTGAATAGGCTACTTCATGCTCCCTAATTGTAACTGCAAAGTAAATTATCCCAGATACTAAGGCGTAAGAAATACAAGGCAACGCTACCTTCATGTTAATTCCGGCAGGAATTCCTTTAATCCCATGCCTTAAGTCAATTGAATTAGAAATAATCTCAATAAATAAAATCAAAAGAAAAAGCAAACAGGATTGGACGTTGAAATAAATTAAGGCTTCTGAAGGAGAACCGATCTGAAGAAAATAGAAAACAGTTGCTACCAGAAGCAATATAAATCCAATCGCCCTTCCTATCAATGATATTAATCTATTCTTTACTACAAACATTGTTACCCATTTCTTTCGACTAGCATATTATAATGCTATTATGAAAATTTCACTCACATTAATTGATGACCAATATCCAAAAGGCGGTACGCCCCATAAAAGAATAATAGCCAGGGTTATATTATTTGATGAAAAAGGTAATATTTGTTTACATACAGTTTCTAGAGATGATGCATTTGGCAAACAAACTTATTTTGAAACCCCTGGAGGAGGAATCGAAAAGAAAGAAACTCTAGTTGAAGGTCTTCTTAGGGAAATAAAAGAAGAAGTGGGTTGTAAGGCTGAAATATTAGAAGAATTAGGAGTTGTAAAAGATTCCTACAATCTAATTTCTAGAAGGAATGAAAACCATTATTTCCTTGCAAAAGTTATTTCTTTTGGAGAAAACCATTTTGTTTCTAGCGGAGATATGCTTATAAAGGAAACTAAGTTTTATCCTCCTGAAGAAGCGATTAAATTAATGGAAAGCCAAGAAGACTCTGGAGTTTCTATATTAGTTAAAAGAAGGGAACTACCATTTCTTAAGCTAGGAAAATCTAGAATCGGATACTATTTGAACAAAAAAGAGTTGAAGTAGAGCCGTTAACTGAGTATATTATTCTAGCCGTGGCGCGATTGGTGAAACGGTGAACACATCCGGCTGTGAACCGGACATGAACGGGTTCGACTCCCGTATCGCGCCCCAGACTTGTAAGATTGAACCATGAAAATTGGTTCTTTTTTATTACTTTTCCAAATTTGCAAATTCTAAACGTATAAAAACCTAACTTTTTGCAATTTACCGTAAATTTATTTGATTATAAGCGGTTTTTTGCAAGCGAATACATTATGCGGTTCGAATCAATATGAATGGAATTAATTTAAGGCTACCTAATGCTTGAGGGAATAGCCTTAAATATATCCTTTTAGCGGTGTGCCTTAAAACACTTTTCAACGTTAAAAAATATGAACGTAAAACAAGTTGAACAAAATAGAATTATTGCTTCATAAAAAATGAATCGTAATCTAACCTGCTTTACAATGTAATTAAAATTCCTATACTGATTATGGAGTTAAAATCTATGAGTACATCAATATTAGAATCAAAGAAAACCTTGAAAGCCTTTAAAGAAGTTGATGATATTTCTTCCGGGAAAAAGAAAGCTAAAAAAAATAAGAATACTAGCGAACTTAGAAAGGATTTAAACGTGTGAAGCACGATGCTGTTATAAGTAATGTCTGCATGAAAGGTATTAAAAAAGCAAAAGATAAAGCGGACTTAGATTTTGCAATTTCAATCGCCACTGTTGATGGAGTGATGCCAAGCAAAAAAGCCTTAGAAATTATTAAGTCGTATTCTTCTGAAGAAATTGATTATGAAACTGCACAACTTGAAATTGCAAAACTTTATAAAAGATAAAAATTATTTTTCGATGATTTCGTCTTCTTTAATTAATAACTTATGAGT
>URTN01000227.1 GCA_900550795.1 uncultured Mollicutes bacterium | reverse complement strand
CTTTGACACTTCCATTTATAACTTTGATGTGATGCAAATGGGCTCCTGATGGAGTTTTTGAAACTGAAACGACTTTAGCTTCAAAGCTAGAGGAGAAAATTGTCCCGGTATCGCTAACTTGTCCGCCTGATTCAGCATAGAAAGGAGTTTCGACGAATGTAACATCGCCTTCATCTACAATAGAATCAACTTTGACACCTTCTTTAAATAAACCATTTACTTTCGATACGAGGCTAGTTTTTTCATAATTAAATGTAGAAGGTTCCTTGAATTGGAGCAAGTCTTTTGATTGCTTATGGAAAGAAGAAATCTCTCCCCTAGCCTTTCTTGCTCTTTCTTTTTGTTCTTCCATGAGTTTATCAAACCCATCGATATCGACCTTGACTCCCTTTTCAAGGCAAATTTCCTTTGTTAAATCAATCGGGAATCCATATGTATCATATAATTTGAAGCTAGATTCGGCGTCTAATTCTTTCTTTCCTTCAATGAATTTATATAGGAGAGCTTCGCCTTCAGACAAAGTCTTGATGAACTTTTCTTCTTCGCCTTTTATTAACTTAGCAACCATTTCTTTCTTATCTTCTAATTCAGGATAGAAATCTTTATAAGAAGAAACGACTACATCAACAAGCTTATACATAAAAGGCTCATTAATACCTAGTTTTTGCCCATATCTCATGGCTCTTCTAATGATACGACGCAATACATATCCCCTACCTTCATTAGAGAAAATAGCCCCATCGCTCAAGGCAAAAGTAAGGCATCTAGCATGATCTGCTATAACTCTATATGGCATTAAATATTCGCCTTCATATGGTTTATGGCAAATATCTTCGGTAGCATTGATTATTGGAGTAAATAAATCGGTTTCAAAATTAGTCTCAGTGCCTTGCATGATGCAGGCTAATCTTTCTAGGCCTGAACCTGTATCGATATTCTTGGATGGAAGTTCTTTATATTGGCTCCTAGGAACTCCATTGACTGCATTAAACTGAGAGAAGACAATTCCCCAAATCTCAATATATCTATCGTTTTCTAAGTCATCGCGAAGCAATTTGTCACCTAAATGTTCTGGGTCATATTTCTCACCTCTATCGAAGAAAACTTCGGTATTTGGTCCGCATGGTCCTTCTCCGATTTGCCAATAATTACCTTCTAATGGGATAAGGTGAGATTTATCAACCCCTTGCTTTTGCCATAATTCAAACGTTTCTAAATCGGTCGGATTATACGTAACATAAATCTTATCTTTATCTAAATCGAACCATTTTGGCGAAGTAAGTATTTCATAAGCCCATTCAATTACTTCTTTTCTGAAATAATCACCGATAGAGAAATTACCAAGCATTTCAAAGAATGTATGGTGTCTAGCGGTATGCCCGACATTTTCTATATCATTTGTACGGATAGATTTCTGGACATTTACGATTCTTCTGCATGGTGGAATTTCGCTACCATCGAAATATTTCTTTAGTCCTGTAACACCTGCATTTACCCAAAGCAATGATTTGTCGCCTTGAGGAATCAAGGAGACACCTTTCATGTATTTATGTCCCTTGCTTTCAAAGAACTTGATCCAAGTCTGTCTAATTTGGCTTCCTGTTAGTTTTTTCATACTCTTTTCTCCAAAAAAATAAAACACCCCTCAATGAAGGAACGCTTTCGCGCGGTACCATCCTTCTTCACCTTGGAGGTGCATCTTGACTTACTATTAACGCTAGATTACGGCGGAATTACCCGCATAAGGGGGAGTGGCAAATTCCCGATACAACTATCATACTATCCTTTTTTAAAACTACATAGAGTTTTATTGCCAATTTTTTGGCATACTCCTATTTGATTTGAACCATTCTGTATCTTTTAGGAGAGTATTGTTATTTGAACACTCAATAAGCGGTTTATCCTTAAAGGTAACTACGATATTCCCATTCATAGAAGTATATTTGCTCTTGTCTTTAAAATCACCCAAAGTAGTGACATAGACTTTATCGGTATAAAGTGAGATTCTATCGATAAAATCCTGGGCAGGGAAAGTCCTTTCGTTACTTTTTGCATATTCGGTATTACCCGCGCAGCAACAAACACAAACCAAGGAAGGCTGTATCTTTTCTAGCAAGGCATTCCCCGAGGCCGTATAAGAGCCATGGTGTCCAGCCTTAAATAAGCTGACTTTGTT
>URTN01000226.1 GCA_900550795.1 uncultured Mollicutes bacterium | reverse complement strand
AAAAAGAAAATCTAACCAAGTACATGATTAGATTACATTATTTGTTAAACAGATATATAAATATAACTGATTTACTAGTACGTGAGTTCGATTTTATTTGATTTTAATAACCCCTATAAAAGAAAACCTCTACATCGAGTAGAGGGAATTTTCAATTTTCTGGAGCAGGCAACGGGAATCGAACCCGTATATTTACCTTGGCAAGGTAATGTTCTACCACTGAACTATGCCTGCATTTCCTTAAGTTTTCCTCAAGGCTTGGATATTATATACACTTCTTTTATATCGTTTCAAGTGGAAGATTTCATTTTATACTATTATAATTGCGCTTGTATCAAATAAAGGTATGGTTTTATGGCTGACAATAAAGAACTTGCTGAATTATTATTCCCCGATGTCACATTGACAATCGATGACTTAGAAAAAAGATATCCACCTAGGAATCTAGGCGAAGGAGCCCAGGTTACTAGATTTGCTCCATCCCCAACAGGATTCTTGCATACTGGATCATTATTTACTTCCTTAATTTCCTATACAATTGCTAAGCAAAGTGGTGGAGTTTATTACTTTAGACTTGAAGATACCGACACCAAAAGGACAATTGAAGGATCTGGAGATTTATTAATCGAACAATTAAAAGAATTCGGAATCATCTCTAGCGAAGGATATACCCCAAATGGCGATGTAGGAGATTATGGCCCATATCAACAATCAAAAAGAAAAGATATCTACCGCGCTGTTATTAAAGAATTGGTCATAAGAGGACGCGCATATCCTGATTTCTGCACTCCAGAAGACTTAGATGCCATTAGGAAGTTCCAAGAAGAACATAAAATTCTTCCTGGCTATTATGGAGCCTATGCCAGGGATAGAAATCTAAGCGTTGATGAAAGAATCGAAATGATTAAAGCTGGTACTCCTTGGGTCATTAGATTTAAATCCAATGGGGACCATGATAAAAAGACAAAGTTTACCGATGCTATTAGAGGCGAAATCGAATTACAAGATAACGATACCGATGTTGTTATCCTAAAATCCGATGGACTCCCAACATATCATTTTGCCCACGTTTGCGATGACCATTTCATGCGTACAACTATCATTACTAGAGGAGAAGAATGGATTCCATCTACTCCAATCCATCTAGATATGTTTAGGGCTTTAGGATGGAAGGCACCAAAATATGCCCATATCCCATCCATAATGAAATTAGATCACGGCAATAAGAGAAAACTATCAAAAAGAAAAGACCCCGAAGCTGCTGTTTCCTATTTCCTTGATAATGGATATTGCCCAAAGGCCTTGCTTGTCTATTTAATGTCCATTGCTAACTCGAATTTTGAGGAGTGGTGCATTGCCAATAAGAACTTCGATATTGAAAACTTCAAGTTCTCTCTTAAGAAGATGTCACTAGATGGAGCCTTATTTGATGAAGGAAAACTAAATTATTTCTCTAAGGAAATCATTGCCAAGATGCCTCTAGATGAACTCTATAATGCAGTTTATGAATATGCAAAAGGACATGATGAAGTCTTATTAAGCAAAATTGAATTGGATTCAACCTATTTCAAAAAGATTCTTAATATTGAAAAAGATAGAAAGAATCCAAGAAAGGATTATGCAAAATATTCTGATATCTATCCTTTAGTAAAGTTCTTCTACCATGATGAATGGGAGAAATTAGCTTCTTCTATCGAATTTGATTCTAGATTTGCTCCAGAATTAGTTAAGGACGTCCTTCTATCTATAAAAGAAGAGATGGAATATGGCGTTGATGAATCAATTTGGTGGAATGGGGTTAAACTTATTGGAGAAGAAAAAGGATTTGCTTCTTCTAATAAGGATTACAAAGCTAATCCAGATGCCTATAAGGGTTCAACTTCAGATTGTGCCGAACTTCTTCGCCTTGCCATAACTGGTTCTAGACAATCTCCAAACCTTCATGAAATACTTGAGATTCTAGGAAAGAATGAAGTCGATTCTAGAATTGATACAATAATATCGTCTTTATAAGATATTCTTCTTGCTTATTTTAGGGGTAGGCTAGTAGAATTATACCGCTTGGCCCCATGGTCAATCGGTTAAGACGGGACCCTCTCAAGGTCCAATGGCTGGTTCGACTCCAGCTGGGGTCACCAAGAGCAAATTACGAGGTGTGTATGCATCTCGTTTTTTTG
>URTN01000225.1 GCA_900550795.1 uncultured Mollicutes bacterium | reverse complement strand
GATTTTAAAAGGGAACTTGAAGATGAAAGGAATTCATTTTATCGAATAAAACGTAGTTATGATATTGATGATGAAGGGAAAAAAGTTGGATTATACTTACCTAAAGATAAAGCAAGAGAAGCTGAAAATAGGTGCGAAATATCTAGTTTATTAAATTCATCTGCTTTTAACGGTATAACTTATTATTATTCTGCTTTAGATTACATTAAATACATAAGGACTTTTGAATTTAGCAAAAAAGAATCTATCCCCTTTATTAAAAATGGACTTGAACTAGTAGGATTATATGGAGAGTCTAAATTTACAATAGAAGAAGATTTATTATCCGATAAAGAAATAAATATAAGTGGGACATACTTCTCTTATATTTATTCTTATTGTGATGGAGATAAAGTCATTGAAAGAGGAAACTCTAGTTCTAGAGAAGATATCTATGTTTCTAGGCTAGATTTCAGCAAAGAAGAGAATTTACCTAAATTTAATGGGCATTTTTATAATTATAATTATCAAATTATTGGGAATATAAAGGATGAAAATTTCCTATATGTTGCGGCTTTTTATTGTAAGAAGAAAGACTATTCTATTTCTGAATTAGATAGTTCTTCGACTGCTATATCGGAATATGGCTATAGTATTCCTTATGTAGAATTCAAGAAGATATTATCAAAATATGCCTCTATTTATCGGACATCTAAAGAAAACGAATGAGTTGGGAACATTATTGAATTTATCTTTGCAACATTAGATCAAGATGAAGTAAAAGAAACTCTATTAAATTTTTGATATTTCTACAAATACATAAGCAGTGTTTCGCTATCTCGGTAATTAGACTTATTTTCTTTATTCTATTTATAGAATAGGATATAATTCTACCGGTCCTAAGAATAAAGGAGATTTTAGAATGGACAAAACAAAAATTGTTAAAGTCTTCGGCCGTCAAATAATCGATAGCCGCGGAAATCCAACTGTTGAAGCTGAAGTTACTCTTGCCGATGGTACAGTCGGAAGATCAACTGCCCCAAGTGGTGCCTCTACCGGAACTAGAGAAGCCATCGAATTACGTGATGGCGACAAGAAGGTTTATGGTGGTAAGGGTGTATTGAAAGCCGTCAACAATATCAATACCGAAATTGCAAATGCCATCGTTGGCCTTGATGCCACCGATACTGCCAAAGTCGATTTCACCATGATCAAACTTGATGGAACCGATAATAAGGGAAGACTTGGCGCCAATGCCATCTTAGCCGTTTCCTTAGCTACTGCCCATGCAGCTGCTATGTCTCTTGGCGAACCTCTATATCGTTTCATTGGTGGAACTAGTGCCAACACTCTTCCAGTCCCAATGATGAACATCATGAATGGTGGAGCCCATGCTGATGATAATATCGATTCCCAAGAATTCCTTATCATGCCAGTTGGTGCCCCGACCTGGTCTGAAGCTCTTCGCTGGTGCACCGAAGTCTTCCATGCCCTCCAAAAGGATTTAAAGGGCAAAGGACTTGCCACTGGTGCTGGTGATGAAGGTGGATTTGCCCCAAATACCGCTACTGGTGCTGATGAAGAAGTCTTAGACTTGATCATCGAAGCCATCAAAGCTGCTGGCTATGTCCCTGGAAAAGATTTCATGCTTGCCATGGATGCCGCTGCTAGTGAATGGGCCAAAGGCGAAGAAGGTGGAAAAGTTATTTACCATCAACCAAAATCCGGCAAAGTCTATACTTCTGACGAATTAGTTGAACACTGGGTCAAGATTGCTAATGAATATCCTCTTATCTCATTAGAAGATGGTATGGCTGAAGGTGACTGGGAAGGCTGGAAACACCTTACCGAAAAGCTTGGCAAGAAGATCCAACTTGTTGGTGATGATTTGTTTGTTACCAACACCAAGATTATTGCTAAGGGTATCGAATTAGGCGTTGCCAATTCCGTCCTTATCAAGCTCAACCAAATCGGAACTTTAACCGAAACCATCAATGCCATCAAGATGGCCAAGAATGCTGGTTGGACTGCTGTTGTTTCCCATAGATCTGGTGAAACCGAAGATACCACAATCGCTGATTTAGTCGTTGCCTTAAATGCTGGACAAATCAAGACTGGTGCCCCAAACCGTACAGAACGTGTTTGCAAATATAACCAACTTCTCCGTATTGAAGAAGAACTTGGTGAAAATGCCACCTATCC
>URTN01000224.1 GCA_900550795.1 uncultured Mollicutes bacterium | reverse complement strand
TTTTTAGGCTTGCATTCTAGCTTCACTAGGCAAGAATGGATTGAATTTAAAGAACGTATTATGCAGTCTTGGTAGAATTCAAATATAAGTCCCCCTACTTTATTATCTAGACTAGTTTCCCCTTCATAGGTAAAAGAAGACCTAATCCCATAGAAAGAAAGATAATCAAGAGATTCTTTAATCGCATAAACTAGTTCATTTGATGATATGTCTAGCTTATTTTCCATTATCATGGCCAAATTGCTTCTTCTTTTTATATAGGCAATATATAAGCAAGCTAGACGCATCTTATTATCAAAATCTTTATCATCTGGACTTATAGATTTTAATATTCCCTTAACTTTATCCATCTCGGGTTTAATAAGATTATCTATCTTGTCATATAACCTATTTTGTTCATCAACAATTGCTTTCTTTTCCTTTAATTCGTTCTCGGCTGAAATTAGATAATTTTCTTCTAACAAAGTTTGCTTTATTTCATTAAGTTCATCATTTATTTTATTGATCCTAGATAGGTCTTCGTAATAGAAAAGATAGCCACCATGTATGGGTTTTGCAGAGAATCTAGTATTCTTTTTTATTATAACGGGTTCCTTAAGAGCTTCTTTCATCAATTCTTTTTTGGGTAGTTTTACATCATTTGAAACATAAACAACATTTAAATTCATGTCAGCGATGAAGGCAGAGATTCTTGATACATTAAAATATCCAACATAATTCGCATTAGATGGGATTAATCCTATAACGATGCAGCTTTCAATAACCATCATATAGACAAAGGCAATTACTTCTGGCTGCTTAAAATATTTACCTAGCGAAGTCGCAAATGTAATTACTATAAAAGACGCACCTAGGGCTAAGCAACATAACGGGACCCATATCTTCTTTCTAGCAGAAGAAACCCTGCATTTAATAAATAAGACAATTAGGCAGCTAACAACTACTCCATATACCCAGACTAGAACTAGGTAATAGACTATTTCATGTTTATAGGAATAATCAAATGTAGTTACATCTCCAAAAGAGAACGCTAGTTCATGGAAATCATTCGTAAATACCAATAAAAATAAAGTTATAGCAGGGACATAAACTAAATAGAATATTTTATTAAGTGGCTTATTTGTTTTTCTTTCTATGTCTAATGTAGCAAGTAGCAATGTAGGAGGAGTTAGACACCAAGGAAGATAATATGAATACCATAGATATCTACTCGCGGTGCTATCTTTTACTGATAGGTTATATTTTATAAATCTTAAGAAAAGACCTAGAAGTAAAAATAAAGCTACTGCAAGCAATGTCCTTCCCATAGACTTGGCCACTACTCTATGTTTAATAGATATGCCCCATACAATAATCAAAGAGAAAAGAATTAAATTAGAAATAAAGGTTAAGACAACGCTAGGGAAGCCATCAAGATCATATGCAAGCCCTACTAATAATTCGGCAAGTAAAAACAAGACAAAGAAAGAGGTATATATAAACAAACGTTTCTTTTCTTGGCTCATCCCTTACTTTTTCTTTCTTTATTAAACTAATTGTAACATAAATTAGAAAAAGGAAATCTAGACTCAATAAATTTATAAATCTCATACAAATATGGGTCTTGCGATTGGAGTGCTCTTTCTTCCAATTGTTTTTGACGATTGCATTTTTTAATTTCTTTAACATTTTCCCCTTTTGATTCACAGTCCAAACAAAAAACATCTATATTCGAATGGGTTCGAACAATACACATCTGCAATAATCGAACTTTATCCTATATAAGAAAAAACACCGATTCGCTCGGTGCAATCATTCTTAACTGGCGCGCCCGAGCCGACTCGAACGGCTGACCCCTTCCTTAGGAGGGAAGTGCTCTATCCAACTGAGCTACGGGCGCGTTTGCATTGAGTATTGTAGACTAGTAAGAGAAAAGAATAAAGAAAAACTTCCTAATACGGTAGTCTAACAAAATCCTTCATTGCAAAGAAGGCAAAAATGGCTTTAAGAATCGATATTTTATTTCACTACACCTTTTTTAAGGATGATATTTGCATAGATTGCAGTTTCACCACTTTGAATAATGCAATAAGCCTTTTTGGCACGTTCATAAAAAGCAAAACGTTCAATCATTTCTTTACGTGTATTTGGCTCTTTCTTTAATGTAATTTCATCATATTTAGCCCAAATCTCAGGAGTAGGATCGCCATTT
>URTN01000223.1 GCA_900550795.1 uncultured Mollicutes bacterium | reverse complement strand
CCTGAAATATATTTCTTTTTGATTCGATAAAATAACTTATTTTCCTTTTGCTTTATTATTCCCCCGTTAATCGCGAATATATATGGGATGTTATGTTTTTTTAGATAGGAAATTGTCCTTTGTTCAGTTAAAGTTCTCCATCCATTAATGACGACAACATCATATTTATTTTCTTTTAATTCTTTTATAGGAGTTAAGGAAAAAGATTCGATGCTACCCCATTTTAATCCCTTGCATATCTTGTAATTAAAATGCTTTTCCTCTCCATAGAAAATAGAATTTCTTCCGCCTTCTTTTTCTCGTTCGAAAATAACAGAAAGATCACATTCTTTTCCTAATAGATTAAACATGTCGACCTTGTAAGGAGCCGGGTGATTAAAAAGCCAAAGAACTTTCATCCTTTTTATTATGACATCTTCTTTCTAATCTTTATAATACTTTTATGCTTAATGATTGGTCATCTTTCTTTGATAAAGTCGAAAACAAGCCTTATTTCAAATCCTTGAAGTTATTTTTGGATGAAGAATATAGCAATCACGTCATATATCCGCCTAGAGAAAAGATATTTAACGCGTTTAGTTTGACATCTCCTAATTCAATTAAAGTAGTATTGATTGGACAAGACCCATATCATGAATCAAATCAGGCGATGGGTTTATCTTTTTCTGTTCCAAGAGGAACTAAGCTTCCTCCATCCCTAATTAATATATATAAAGAAATAGAAAATGATTTAGGCGTAAGCATGGACTTTTCTAATGGGGATTTAACTTATCTAGCTAAACAAGGAGTGCTTCTTCTTAATAGTTATCTGACTGTAAGAGAAGGGGAACCTTTGTCACATAAAAATGCTTATTATTCCAATTTTAGCAAGGACGTGTATGAATATATCGATAGTTTACCTCAACCAATCGTATTTATTCTCTGGGGTTCATTTGCTATCTCTTTTTCTAAATATATCCATAATCCAAATAGATTGATATTAAAGTCAGGGCACCCATCTCCATTATCTGCCAATAGAGGTTTATTTTTAAATAACCATCATTTCTCAAAGACTAATGAATATTTAATTAGCCATGGCTTAAGTCCTATTGACTGGGAAAACAAATAGACTAAGATATTGCTATCCGGAGCAGCCAAGGAGCTTGCTGAGAGGAATTTTGTTCAAATTCGACGGTTCACCTGATCCTGGTAATGCAGGCGGAGGTAAGAATGATATTTACTTTCCTCTGGGTGATTTTGTCCTGGAGGTTTTTTAATTTATGGACAGTTCTACCCAATTAGAAGCAAAAAATAGATTTGCTTCAAAAACAAAAGAGATTGCCACCTTTGTAGCAATTGCTTTTGCCCTCATCTCTTATTTAGGTTTTGTCGGAAATATGTTCCGCATCAAAACTAGCGACGGTACAAAGACTTTCTATACCCTAATAAAAGTCCTTGCAGATTTCTCTTATTCAGGTTGGTTTTTAACTTGGATAGGCATTGCTCTTCCGGTGTTTGCTATTATCGCAGCCATGATTGGCAAATTTGTTTTCAATAACAATAAGAACTGGGCTTTTGGCGCTGCTTCAATGATGGCACTTTCGGCTATATTAATGTTCATTGTTAAGGATTTATACGTCACCAAATTTGAAGGCGCTTCTACCTCTATTGCATTATGGGGTGTCTGGATGCCTTCTTTTATGGCTTTATCCGCCTTTTCCTTCCTTTTGTCAACCGTCAGTGAAGAAGAATATACAATTGCTGATATATGCGAATGTGGCATGCTTATTGCCATGGCATTCGTACTTAACTTCATCAAATTATTCTCCATGCCTACTGGAGGATCTATTAATCTCCAAATGGTTCCTTTATTCATCCTTGCCTTAAGAAGAGGACCAATCAAGGGATTTATCGCCTGTGGTATCATATATGGTTTATTAACTTGCTTGACTGATGGATATGGATTAGCCACTTTCCCATTTGATTATTTAATCGGATTTGGTTCGACTTGTATCCTTGGATGCGTCTCTAAATTTGTCTTTTCAGAAAAAAGAAAATTCTATGACCTATTTGGTGTCCTTGCTATTGTTCTAGCAGGTGTCGGAGCTACTTTAGTTCGTTTATTAGGTTCAACTATTTCTTCAATGGTTTTATATGATTATTCCTTTGTGGACGGTAGATGATTCCGTCCACAAAGGAATAATCATATAAA
>URTN01000222.1 GCA_900550795.1 uncultured Mollicutes bacterium | reverse complement strand
CTATCTAATTAATCCAACTGGAAGATTTGTAATTGGTGGACCTTTAGGTGATACAGGATTAACCGGAAGGAAATTAATTGTTGATACATATGGGGGATCTTCCAGGCATGGTGGAGGAGCTTTCTCTGGAAAAGACCCATCCAAAGTCGATAGAAGTGCTTCTTATTACGCTAGATATATTGCTAAAAACCTTGTTGCGGCAGGGGCTGCTTCTAGATTAGAAGTCCAACTTAGCTATGCGATTGGAGTTGCTAAGCCAATGTCATTATCTTTATCTACATTCGGGACTAGCCATTATGATGATGAAGATATACTAAGGGCAATCGAGACTTATTTCGATGCTAGACCAGGCGCGATTATCTCTTCTTTCAAATTAAATGAACCAACTTGGAAATATGCCGATATCTGTAATTACGGGGTATTCGGACGTCCTGATATTGATTTACCTTGGGAAAGATTAGACAAAGTTGAAGAATTAAAGAAATTTTTCTCAAATT
Organism: uncultured Mollicutes bacterium; assembly: GCA_900550795.1. GTDB lineage: Bacteria > Bacillota_I > Bacilli_A > RFN20 > CAG-826 > Alloenteromonas. Next base: position 1,700 of record URTN01000222.1, on the reverse strand, counting down.
GCAAATCCCATTAAAAATATCGATATAATGCTTCTTTTATATAAAAGAAAAATCTACATTTGGTTAAAAAATGTATAAAGTTTTCATTTTGGTATTTGAAGTTATGAAATTTAATTTAAAATAATGGTGTAAGCCCTTAGGAGGGGCAGATATTATGAAATACCAAATAATTGGAAAGAACATCGATGTCACCGATTCTATTCACGCCGACATCGAAAAGAAGTTGTCCAGGATGGACAAATACTTTGCTAACCCTAGCGAAGTAACTTGCCGCGCTGTAGTTAGAAGCTACAATGTCGGTGCCAAAGTGGAAATTACCATTTTCACCAAGGGAATGGATTTCCGTGCAGAGGTAAGGGATAACGATCTATACGCCGCGGTCGACCTTGCTGTTGATAAACTTGAAGGCCAAATGAGAAAACTAAAGACCAGGATGGAAAAGACAAAAGAATCCGAATCTTTAGGAAAAGCCCTTGCTTTTGAAAACTTTGTCCAAGATGAAGATGATGACGAAGAAGTTGTAAGAACTAAATCAATCTATCTTGATCCAATGACTCTAGATGAAGCCATTACTAGAATGGAAGCCTTAGGACATTCATTCTTCCTATATCTAGATGAAGATGATGATGAAGTATCCGTTGCTTATAAGCGTCTTGATGGCGGATATGGTGTCATCCAGGCCGAAAACAAATTGAAATAAATTAGTTAAGGCTACTTTGCTATTTCGGTGGTGGAGTAGCTTTTTCTTTTTCTCTAAATACATTTAGAGTATAGTATCAAGGCATGATTAAAGTAATCGCGACTGATTTAGACGGAACCTTATTCTATCCAAAGAAAAGATTGAGACTAATCCCTAAGAAAAACAAAGAATTCCTCACCAGGTTTGCTTCTAATGGAGGCAAGGTAGTAGTTGTTAGCTCCAGGGGTTTTAATTTTGCTTCTAAATTAGAAAAGAAATGCCCATTTAATCTTGATTGGATTGGCAACGACGGAACATTTATCAAAATAGGAGGGAAGGTAATTGAAGAATCTTTCTTTGATTCTACTAAATTAAAATCCCTTATTTCCTATTTACGTCTAAATTATGACCCAGGATTAATCTTGCTTTCTTCCAAAACGCATCCAATTGTCATGACTAGGACTAGGGTCAATCACATCACCAACTTTGTCTATTTCTTATATGAAGCCTTCCAAGGCGTCTATAGGGAACCATTTGTTAGAAGTGACCATGTCTTCTATAACGAGATTGAAAAAGGCGAGACGAATAAAATAATGGTCTTGATTGGTCTAACTAAGAAGAAAAAAGAATTAGCGGAAGTCCTTACTAAGGAATTAGCTGAAAAGTTCGCTGATTTCGAATTTACTTGGCTTAATCAGTTTATTGAAATCACCCCAAAGGGGTGCTCAAAAGCCTCAGGAGTGAGAAAATACCTTGACTATTTAGGATATTCCTCACAAAATGTATTAGTTATCGGTGATTCTGGCAACGACGCGCCGATGTTTGACGAATTTTACGAGAATAGTTATTGTATGTCACATTCTCCAAATAGCGTTAAAATAAGAGCCAAGCATGTCGTTGACCATGTTTATGACCTAGAAAAGGTGCTATACCCATTGGAGGATAGTTCCAAAACTAATAAAGAAGGAAAAAATAAATGAATCAAATTAGTGAAGTACTTACCACATTGCTACATTATAAC
>URTN01000221.1 GCA_900550795.1 uncultured Mollicutes bacterium | reverse complement strand
ACCATAAAGAAAACTTGTCTTTTGTAGATTTTATATCCTTAAATGAATGCAACTATGATTATCAAAACCTTGATGATTCATTTAAGTATTTAATTTCAAATCACCCATATTTGGTTTATCTAAATAGCAGATTTAATTCTAGGTATAGCAAATTACTAGATGCTAATGATATGCATTTTGCTAATCAAGAATATTCAGCGACTAGGATTAATGAAATAACTTATGGGAATGAAACGGGGGTAAAAGAGTATATTTCTTTATCGAATATAACAGGTAATGATACATTTTGGATTCACCTTAATTCCAATTTTGATATTACTTCTTTTTCTTCTATAAATTTCTATGTTAAATCAAGCAAGGACTATACCTTACAATATAGGATACAAAAGAATTATGTTGCGACTAGCCAATATCAAATACGCAAAGATGAGTGGAATCTAGTTAGTATCGATACTTCTTCTATATCTACTTTGTCTGATTTAGGTCTGGCTATTTGGTTTGGTACGCCTAGTTTTGAAATACCTGATTTAACATTTACCTGTTTTTATGGCGAAAAAAAAGTAATAGAAGAAGATCCGATTCTTTTTAATAGCAGTTCAGATTCTTTAATCTATAACGATTATGTCTGCTCATTCTCTTCTAGGGTAGTTAAAGACGAAAATAATAGGGACGTGTATGAATTATACGATTTGTCTACTCCTAAAGATTGGCTTTGGTTCAAACCAAATCTATCTTTATCAACAAGCTCATATGAAGTGATTTACTTTTATATGAAAACTAGTGTCGATACGTCTATTGAGATAAGAGAAACATACACTGGGTTAGCTAATTTAATTAGCAAGATTCAATTCAAGGCGAATGAATGGAAAGAGATAGTCTTGCCAGTTAATGAAACCATTTTCCCATCCTTGAATCTAAATAATCTAGGTATTGGTAAATATAAAGAAGGGGGACATGGTGTTATTTCTAGCGGAGTCTGGAGTTTTTCTTCAATCTATGGGATTAATAAAAGCCAAATCGATGGTTATGAATTAATCGATGGGAAATATGTTCCGAATATGAAGATTGAAGATAAATTCGATATAACTGCATATGCAGTCCCTCAAATTAATGAAAGTAATGCCGATTTGATATTAAGCGATGTTAAAAATGCAGGTTTTAGCAAGATCATACCTTTATATAACGGGAGAAACGGAACATTAGAAAATCAATTTGCCGTTGATTTAAAAAATTACAATAACGCCCTTGTTTCTTCTAAGAAAAAAGAATATAAAGCCAAATTGGAATTTACTATAGATGCTTATATGGATAATATAAAACCCAATAACAAATTGATATTATCCAAATCCAGTCAATATAAACTGAAAGTAGTTGATTTTATTTCCATTATTTATGATTTGTCTTCTTTATGTAGCAGCCAAAATTTCACTTTAAAGGATTCTATTTATAAAGAAGTAATGGAATACATCTTGTCTAAATTAGATTATTCTTCCTTATATTCATCTTATGATGGACTATTTTTAAAAGATGAACCAGGTGTTAAAGAAAACATGGCCAATTATGCTGTCTTTAACGATTTGTATCTAAATACATATAAAATCAAAGGCAAACCATTTATCAATCTCCTTCCTTTTGGAGATGGGGGGAATCTGAATAATTACAATGCATATCTTAATAATTATTTCTCTAAATTATTCCCATCATTAGGCTATGCTAGCTTTGATCAATATCCAGTTAAGGCAAATGGAAGCGTCATTGCCAATCATCTCTATAATTTATCTTTATATGCAAATAGACTTAAAGAATGTGGGGTAGGGGAATTAAAGACATTTATCCATTCAACTAATATGGATGATGCTACTTATGATATTAGTGGGATTAATTCTAGCGAAGAAATACTTTTCCAAATGTATTCAAATATGGCTTTTGGCAGTAACGATATCGTCTATTTCCTATATTCAAGTAATTCTAATTTAGACAATGGGCTAGTTAATTTCTCAACTCATAGCAAAACCAATTTATATGGTTATAGCAAAACCGCTAACGAAGAAATCAATTCATTTAGCCCATATTATTCTTATTTTGATTATTCTGGAATTTATGCGAAAGGGAATTTAGCCCAATTCAATAAATTAGATAATAAGCTCAATTCACTAAATAAAATGAGCTTTTCTTCATCGTTTGATTCATTACTAGTA
>URTN01000220.1 GCA_900550795.1 uncultured Mollicutes bacterium | reverse complement strand
GGGTAAATTTTATTTTATTGAATTGCCCTATTGAATTTTTAACTTTAAAAATAACGTGGGTTATGAATTATAAAAAGAGAAGTTAGTTTTAATAAAACTGCCAAAGAGGAAATTATTCAAACTTAATATCCGTTTGAGCTTGTTCATAGATATTAATTTGATTATCAATCTTTACTTCATTAACAATATAACCTCTAAGTAAACAAGCATGTTTAAAATCATTTATCCTATTTTTGCCTTTAGTATGTCTTAAAGTAATAACGACGCCGAAATTCAAATCTTCTTTCTTGGCCTCATTTCTTCTTTCCTTCGAAGTTATGGCAAGCCCCCACAAACCATCACCATAAGACTTAAAAGACCTTGTCTTATCGACTTTCAACAAATTAGAAATAAATTTGACGTTTTCCCATTTCCTAAAGTCATTCCGAGCTTTTCTTTCGCTATTATAAAAGCCTTCCTCTTCCTGAGTGTTTTCGTTAATATCCTTAATCCCTTTATCAGTGACTCTCCCAAACCTGATAGAAAGTTCCCGCTGCGTATAATCGACACCTTGAAGTCTATTGCATTCAGGAAAATAGCACAAAGTAGCTCTCGCAACATAATTTGTTTTATCTTCATCTTTTGGAACGGGTATCGAATAATTTGTAGTGATATAGGTATTTGAACTGCCCTGAACTACAAATTTAATCTCAGAATTATCCGCTTCAACTATTTCTTCGATCCTTTTAGGAACAACTCCATACCCAACAACATTTCTATTTATCCCGCTATTTTTAGCATAATTCCAGCCAGCGGCTGAATCTATTATAAGAGCCTTTGCAAGTTCTCTTGAAAAGCCTAATTTATCAATTAAGTAACATGCCTTCCTTGCAATCCAAGGAGCAGCAAAAGATGTGCCGCACACTCCTTCTATCTCGTGATTCGAACATACGTTAATTCTTTCATCAAAATCACCGCCGTAGTAAGAAACGTCCGGTTTGTTAAAGAAAGAAAGAACTTTACCATTTCTAGAATAAGAGCAAGGTCTTCCGTCTCGTTTTACAGAATTTACAACAATCGAATTTAGCGAATCAGCGGGAGAGCCAACCTTTTTATAAGGATCCGTCTCGTTTACTCGATTTATATCATTCGTACCAGCAACTATAAAAATTACATTCTTTTTTCTTTGGATTTCATCTAAAACAGCCGCATCAAATGAAATGAAGTTTTTAGACACTTCTTCGTTTGTTCCTAAACTAAGATTCCAAACATGAATATCGCTGTTCTCTGTTACTATTTTTTCAATTTTCTTAATTAACCTTGTTGGAGAAATCGTTCCAAAAGACACGCCAAAATGTCTAACTCTAAACCGGCCACAGCCATCATCTAAACTTGGATTAAGAGAAGGGCCATCAACAATAATTGAGGAAACAGAGGTACCGTGACTATAAGACTCGTCTTTAATTAAATATTTTTCAGCTTCATCTAACGTTTCTCTATAATCCACCCATTCATGAAAATAAACTTTTTCATTGAAAAGAGTATCAATAACACCTATCGTAGGCTCCTGATGAGGCGATGGAATTTGAGGCGTCTCGCATTCAGTTTCATTTGTCTCAGTAGGTAGTAAGTCGGCTATATCAGACATAGCCATAGACATTAAATATGGAACGTTATCAAAAAGTATTTTGTATGTTTCCCTAGTAACCGACAAAGTATTTTCCCCAGCATAAGAAAAAAGGTATTTTTCACGAGTTATTCCCAATTTGTAGAGCAAATCGTCAAGTCTTGCCTCGGTTTTGAAGAAAGTTACGATTATTTGGTCTTTCTCCAAGTATGAAACTGCATTCGGAACATCAAATTTTTCCAAAACCGAACAATCAATAACAACATCCCTCAACTTTGATCTTGGAGTTTTATACTTAAGATAATCTATAGTCGCATCTGAAGAATCGAAATTAGAAGATGTCGCTTCCCCTCCTAATTGGAACTCAATCAAGTCCCTTGCGTCTTCCATTTCTTCTATGGTTTTATCAATTGTATCCCTGGCCACATAATAGGTGATTATATGTTTTTCGTTTCCAATAGGACTAGAAGTAAATCTTGCCCCTACTATGTAATCGTTACATTCCCTGGAAGTTTTAAATAATTCCTGAATTCGACCTGACTTAGCGATTATGTCATTGTAATAGGCATCTATTAGGACATTCTCTATGAAC
>URTN01000219.1 GCA_900550795.1 uncultured Mollicutes bacterium | reverse complement strand
TTAAAAAAGAAGAAATAATAAAAACCAAGGACACCTAATAAAAACAAAGCCAATGATAAGCCTAGATATAGCCACATCTTATTTCTTGGATGAAGGAAATAAATTAATAAGAGTCCTATTAAAGCAATAAATGCAATCGCAATACTTATATATAGATATATGGCCTTGCTCTTTTTGATTTTATAATCGTCTTCTTTAGGATAAAGATAGTTCATTTTAAAAATTCCCCTCTTAATCCTTTTTGATATAAATTTGGATAATATTCTTTGTTGGTATATTTATCAAATATAGATAAACAAACTTGATGCCAGCCAGTAATTAAAACAGGCAAAATAAGTAAGAAAAGAGCAACATAGCAAATAGCTTGTATCATGATTTGATCAATAAGCCCTAGACACATTACCCCGCATCCAAATATAAAGAAAAGCAACGTCATTAAAGGTTTTTTCAAACAATAGAAAAATGAGTTTTCGATTACTTTTATAAATGTATTCGCATAAAGTAAAGATTGAGATAATCCCATCATCATTAAAGGAAGCAATAAAAGGATTAATCCGGAGATAATATAGACTGCTATCGCATTTGTTATTAAGAAAGAAACTAAATCATTAAGGAAGAAACATAACGAAAATAAAAACCAATAAATGGAAAATACTTTGATGTTTTGCTTTATTCCTTTTTTAAAATCATGCCAGAAATAAATCCCTTCTCCCCATGCCCATTGACGGATGATCCTTCCTATTCCTGCTAAAGCAACAAAAATAAAGAAAAAAGAGATTCCATAAAATAAATCAAATACCAACGTTGTTGTTTTATAAAATGAAAGATATCCCACTTCTTCCATTGTTTTAGATGCAGGCAATAAAATCGCATAATATTTAACTAGGAAAGTTAACAAAAATGGTAAGGCAAAAAGAAGAATCACTAGGCCAATTTGTAAAAACAAGAGGGGCCTGGTCTTAAAAAAATCCAAAAACTGCTTACCTCTAGTTTCAGGCAAGTCATCTAATGAAAATTCTTTTTTAGCAGGTCTAAATTTCATTCGCTTGCCTCTTTATCAAATATATAGGCGATGTCAACTTCACCTAATTCGCTAGAAGGTTTAACCCATTCTAAAGTTCCGTTTTCTATTAAATATATTTTAGAAGATATATAAATGGCTTCTTTTAGATTATGGGTAATATAAATTGCAGTAACTCCGTATGCCTCTAAAGCATTTTTAATAGTTCTCAATACATCTTCTTTCTGAGGTCCGTCGACATTGCTTAAAGGCTCATCTAATAAAATTAGTTCAGGTTTTTTTATTAAAGCCCTGCCTAAACATACTTTTTGGATTTGGCCAGTTGATAATTGCCTTGGTTTCCTTGTTAATAAATAGGAAATATTAAGGGTTTTAGCCATTTCATTAACTTTATCCGTGATAGTTTTAAAATCATCGCGTTCTAATTTCAAAGGAAAAGCAAGATTATCAAATATAGTCATATGGGGATAAAGGGCAAACTCTTGCTGAACGTAACCGATTTTACGTTCCTTCATACTCATCTTTTCTATATCTTTCCCATCAGAAAGAATTAATCCATCATAAGAAAGTTGACTAGATAAAGCCCTAAGCAAGGTAGTTTTGCCTCCCCCGGATTCCCCCATGATACAGCTAACTTTCTTATTCTCAAAAACGCAAGAAATATCCTTCAACGCAGGATATTGCTCGTTCTTTTTTCCTAAATAAGTTACTGAAAGATGCTTTAGTTCTATTGTCGGCATGAATAAATAATAATATTTTTCTTTAAATATTGCTTGTAGAAATAATCCATTTGTAATGGCTTACTAATAATCCTTCTTCTCTAGTTGGATCTAATTGGGTTTCTTCTAGCTCCTCAATTTTAGCAATCTCCCCTTCTATATATTTAGAGATTCTATTTTTTGCATATATCAGTCTATTCTTCAACCCGCCTAATCTAATATCCACAATTTCATATCCAAAAGGCTTATTTTCTTTCATCCACATAGATTCGAATGAAGAATGAAATTTATCAACTTTTTCAATACAGGAAGTATATAAAGGTAAGATTTTATTTAATTCTTCTTTGCCTTTTTTATAAGCTTCATGAGTCTTTATTCCTAAGATGGATTTAATAGAAAGAAGATCTGCTAAATCGCTTGCTTCTATGAATAAATAACCATATGGGTCGTTTCTTTTTGCTGCTTCTAATAATTTTT
>URTN01000218.1 GCA_900550795.1 uncultured Mollicutes bacterium | reverse complement strand
CACCAAAAGAAGGGATAACATATTCTAAAGAAGAGCAAATTAAATCAATCCCATCTTTTTTCCATGAATAAGTTGGAGAATCAATATTTATATCGACTGTCGCAGTTATTTTAAATTCCTCTCCTTTAGTAGGAGCATATGCGCTCAAACTGATATTAGAAGACAAGGAACTAGATATTAATAAAAACGGGGTAAATAAATTCATTGGAATATTATAAATAAAAATAAATGAAATATCTATTTTTTAAACCTAAGGAAGAAAGTAATATCATCTCCAGTAGATGACATGGCCTTAATCTCGCCATTATTGGCCTCAATTATTTCCTTTGCCACCGATAAACCAATCCCATAACCGCTTTTTTCTCTTGACCTAGATTCATCTAGGGAATAGAACCTATCGAAGATATGTGGCAATTTCTTTTTGTCATAATGCTCGCATGTATTGTAGAAGACAATGTAGGCATTCTTCTTATCGTGATATAACTTCAAATTGAATTCCCCGTTATCATTAACGTATTTGGTCGCATTTTCTACTAGAATGGAAAATAGCTTCGCTAATGATTCTCCATTAGCCTTAATTTTTACCCCTTTTGCAATAGAAGAAGTAACCTTTACTCCCTTAGAGAGGAAATTTGGCTTGAAAGGGACACATGAATCTAGAAGCAATTCAGTTAAATCGATTTCCTCGAATTTACCTTTATTGATGTATTCCCTGCTTTTGAACAAGGAGACCATGTTATTAATAAGAGTCGATAATCTTTTGATCTGGGATTTGGTTGACTGGATGTATTCATCATTTGGATAAGTAATATCAAGTACATCCGTATTCGCACTTATTATGGCTAACGGGGTCTTTAATTCATGGGAGGCATCGGTCAAGAATGATTGTTCTTTCTTTTCTAATTCTTCATAAGGGGCTACAGCTTTAGCAGCAAGTAAAGATCCAATCAAAGTAATGGAAACAAAAGTAACAATAGATACGCATATGGATGAATATAATGTTGCATCCATGACCGCTATATCGCTTCTTGCCTCGACGAATACAAAATAATACCTATCCTTTTCCTCAAACCTACTACCATAGGAAAAACCAATCCTATTGAAATCATCTTTTTTATAATAGGCTTCATTTGCCATTGCCTTCATATGGCTATAATCAGAATAGAAGAATTGGTTTTTATCAATATAAGTATATTTTTGGATCTCGTTTTCATGTCCTTTTAAAATAAAACCCGTGAAATATCTAGGCAAAAAGGAAGAGCTATCATGAATGCTACTAGATGAGGTTGATGATTCATATATTGTATTGATATAGCTTTTTAATGTTGCTTCAGTCCTAAAGGTAATAGATAAATTCAAGATAAGGCAAATCAAAAACAATATGGCAAAAGAAACCCCTGAAATTAAAATTGATATCCTTCTTCTTAGTTTATAAATCATTTGGCATGTCTAAAGAATAACCGGCACCTCTATTGGATTTGATTACGACTTTAGACCCTAACTGGACTAATTTCTTTCTTAAGGAAGATATATATACCCAGACAGAAGAGAAATCGGTCTCGGAATCAAAATCCCAGGCTGATTCTAATATTTGTTGGGAAGAATGTACTGTTTCTGGCGAACTTAATAGCAATTCCATGATTTGGAATTCCTTGTTAGATAAGGAAAGGAAAGATTCCCCACAATATAATTTGTATTTGGCAAGATCAAGAGTCAAATCACCAAACTTCAATAGATTACCGACTCCGCCTTGGCTTCTAATGATAATGGCACGAAGCCTAACGATAAGTTCATCAGTAGAGAATGGTTTTGGTAAATAATCATCCGCACCTAAATTGAATCCTTCAATCTTGTCATCGATTTGGCTTCTAGCAGTTAGGAAAAAAACAGGAGTCTTTATTCCTTCTTTCCTCATTTGCTTCAAAACATCGTAGCCGTTCATCTTTGGCATATTGATGTCTAGAATGACAGCGTCATAACTAGCCCCATGCAAACAATCCATGGCTTCTTCTCCATCTAGAGCAAAGTCGACCGAATAGTTGGCATTTCTTAGAAGGACGGATAAAGCCTTAACAAATTCTTTTTCATCATCTGCAATTAAAATGCGCATAAAATTACCTCAACAAACATTATTTTATAAAATAAAATGAGAAAATAAACCATAAATATTAAAAATAGGGAAAATAAGTACTTTTTAATTAGAAAAATTATTTGGTTTACCAGCCATGT
>URTN01000217.1 GCA_900550795.1 uncultured Mollicutes bacterium | reverse complement strand
TTTAAGCAGAGCCAATTGCCATAGACTAATTTTTCGGCATTGGCTGGAGCCATCGCTGCAAATCCCATTGGGACGCAAGTCATAGCAGTAACTTGGCAACCTTGTAAATCAGTTAAGACCAAGTGGGAATCAAATACATCGCTACCTTCGTAGTTGACGTTTACTTTAGAAGCAGTATCGACAACTTCGAAATAATAGAATCCATCATCTTCTGGGGTTTCTTTGGAAACTTGATTTAAGGAAACCATCTTGATGGTATTTTTCTTAGCTGGAGTAACCTTTAAGGCAAGATATTGTCCTACATTTACTTCCGCACCATCATAGATAGCTTTTCTTTCCCCACCAACTTTATCGGTGACAAAGGCTTGTACAAATCCTTTTGTAGGAGCTGGGATGGTGATTTTTGCCTTAGCAACGCTATGATCGATTTCGGCTAATTTGGTGATGGCTTCGCCATAGGTAGCGGCAAATTCCCTAGTTCCATCGATGGTTACTAATGGAGCTGGATTCATGATTGGCATAGATAAGGCAGCATCCATGGTTTCTTTGTAAGAAGTGACATATCCCTCTTTAGTAGTAGTAACTACATAGGCACCGGCTTTTTCATTGCTAGCATCGGTTCTCTTGTCGGCTGGGAAATCAGAGACACCGGCATCGGTGTTATAACCAATATAGCTAGAAGTGGTTTCAATCTTGACGCCACCATTGTCTAGAGCGGTTAAGGACTTGTTGTCGCTGAAATAAGATTCATCAATGTTTCCACTGCTCAATCCGAATTGGGTATATTCATAGGTAGCAACACCGCTATATAAAAGGGTGCTTAGATTCATGCTTCCGGCTTTGGAATAAGAAGTCTTGGTTAATAATTCGTCGATCTTTTCTAAGGCCTTGGCTTCGTTTTCAAGTTTTTTTGCTTCGCCCATGACGTTAGTCAAGCAATAATAATCTTCGCCGTTTTTATAGACTAAACCTTCGGATTTTTCTCCTGCCTTGGTTTGCTTTAAGACATGGAGGTAAAGGCTACCAGAGGTTAAATCGATTTCACCGGTGGTATTGTCGGCGACATCTTGCTTAAAGCTATCGAGTCCGCCTTTTTCGGAAATGACGTCAACTTTGTAGTTGGCTTTGTAGGTGAAGCTAACGGTTGTCTTAACTTCCTTTTTGAATTGGGCGATGACTTCTTCTAGGTTAGTAGAATTGTTATCTGTCTCGACTTTGGAAGTAGATTCAGAAACTGGTCCGCCGCAGCTTGCGAGCATAGCAACACTTAAGCAAGCTAGTAGAATGTTTTTCTTCATTTGATTTTTTCTCCTTTTTTAATATTAAGTAGGTTTATTCACCTATAATATTCAACTTTTGTAGGTATTCGAAAGCAGGATATATTTCCTCTTTCCATAGGTCCCAGGAATGGTTCTTTTCTGGAACAAACTTATATTCAACACCGACCTTGTTTTTCTTTAGGATGTTATTGAATTCTCTCGATGGTTCGATGATGAAATCGTTTTCTCCTATACTTAGATATATATTTAGCTTCTTTCCTTTTTGCTTTAGGAAATGGCTTTCTAAGGTACCGATTTTGCTTTCATCAATGAAATCTGGCTTAGTAGCAGGAGAGAAGGCAATGCAAGCAGCATATTTATTAACATTAGTTAGATAATGATATAAAGCTCCATATCCACCCATCGATACCCCCGCTATTACTAATGGCTTATTTTTAGTTACGTTTCTGAAATTGCCATAGATGAAGTCGGTAATGTCATCTTCAATAAACCCATAATAATTAGTTATTGGTCCATTATTTAGATACCATCCATTTTCCCCATCAATAAATGCGGCGGCAACTTTATGTTTTTCACATAAAGATTCGACATTTGAGTTATTTATCCATGCCTTTTGGTTATCTCCAAACCCACATAGGAAGATAATAAGAGGGAATTCTTCTTTTCTTTTTTGGTAATAGTCCTTGTCTTTGTTTGATAAAGTCTCATTTAGATTCAAGGAAGGGACAATTAATGACATGGTGATTCTACGTGCAAGGCTTTTGGCGTAGAAATCAACTTGATACCTAGCCATTATTTACCTCCCCGCGTTCGATCATCTTCTCTAGATAATAATTAGTCATTTGCTTGGCGGCGCGCCTTTCTTCTTGGATAGAAGTTCCTACTGATCCAACAAAATATGGGTAGTCCTTAGTAATTCCATAGTCAGTTGGGTTTTGGCAAGTACCAGCA
>URTN01000216.1 GCA_900550795.1 uncultured Mollicutes bacterium | reverse complement strand
CATAATTGTTCTTGAACAATTCAATTAATTCATCCTTGCTAAAATTACGAACATTTTGGCCATTTAGGAAGACCATCTGGTTATTGAATGATTTATCTTTGCTTACTTTATATGAATAACCTAAAGAAGAGAAATAACCAACTATATCAAAATCCTTTGGAATTAGATTTAGGAAGCCTTGTTTATGGGTATGATAAACAGTATTCTCGTCAAATGGAAAAGTGATTCCCTTCATTTGGGAAGGTAATAGATTCAATTCTTTTACTTTATTTAGATAAGGGGTTAGCTCTTTTATTTTTTCTCCATATCCAAATTCTTCCTGTACCCCATTCCCGCAATGGGCATAGATGTTATAAGTCATTCCAGATAACCCTAATGGAATCGCACTTTCTAATTGGAATGCAACAAACTTATTATCTTTTACAAAACTAGAAAACGAAGAATTCTCTAATTCAGGATAGATCAGGCAATCATCCCCAATAAAGGAACGGTTGACCATGCTGATGCGGTTGAAATCAAAATAATATTTCTTTGACCCTTCTTCTCTATAGGAAGGTAGATGTATTCTATCTATTTTAATTCCGTCTGGACTTAAATCTTCATGCAATTTAGCCCAGTGTCTAGCTTCCATTGCATGTTGAGAAGGCATTGAACTCATTAAGCCAATATGAGTAGATGGGTTAGCTCTTTTTACAGTTTCGGCGATTTCTTTTGCAAGCCCATCGATTGTTTCAAAAGAGAAATCTAGCCATACTTTTCTTTCTATTGATGGGATTTCTTCTTCTAAATGCTGGATGAATTCTTCTCTAGTTTCCTTTTTGCCTAGACGCTTAGAGAATTCTTTCATATGTAGAGAACAAAAGCAGCCGCCCCAATCAAGAGGTGGATGGTTATGGAGACGGAAATCGTCTTCAATCCAAAGAACCTCAGGCTTAATTTCTTTTACATAATATTCAAGTTGATGTAGATAATATTTCTTCCATTCCGTATCTAATGGACAGGCGACTAATTCGGAAGTTTTTCCATTACGGTCGACCATAGTTACAAAGTTTTGGCCTTCTTGAAGTTTCCTTCCTCTATCTAGATGTCCCATTTCCATCCAAGGATTTAAAGATATCGATACCCCCACTGCATTTAATTGGGTTTTTGCTTCTTTCATTACCTTTATCCAAGAAGGAAGTTCTTCATCTTTAATGTGGCCAACATTATGTTCTTCCCCATTAAAAATCAAAATGGCATTTTTAACCCCGTATTTCAAACAAAAATTCTTAATACTATCAATACGTTCTTGATAATATTCGTCTGGATAAATCTGGGCCCTAAGGCAATGAAGGAATTCGCTTTCCATAAATTAGGTCCTCCTATTTTTCTATTATCTTTCTTTTACTATAACACGCGATTTATTAACCTTGAGAAAGAAAGTAAAAAACTAGGAACTTTCCTTATTTCAAACTAATTTTTAAGAACGATAAGGCAAATTCCGATAAAAGATGGTTCCCATTTTTATCTACATCTTTATTATTCGTAGAATTATTTGAGATAAACAAATATGTAGTCTCTTTAAAGAGAAAATATGAAGATATCTTCTTATTTTCATTAAATTCTTTATCTTCTTTATCAAATACTTTCATACCCCTAGCCTTGTCATTTGAATCGATATAAAAAGAATAAGAAGGATCTATTGCTTTGATTTTATTTTGAGTGTCTATATCTAAAGGCAATGAATAAGAAACATATTCTTTATGGCTAGAAATTACACTTTCGGGGAGTAAATATAAATCAGAAACACTAGACAAATATGAACTAGCTAACTGGTAATATTGGATATCATCTTGGTTATAACTAGTAGAATTAACCGCATGGATAACGTTATTTTCTACTGAAGAAAACATTTTCTCTTGGTAAGAATAATCTAAAACCTCTCCTGTAACGAATACATCTAGTATCTCATTATCCTTTAGACGGTCCTTGCTTTGGAAAATGGAATACAGGCTAATAGATCCAACAAGAAATATACCGACTATTTTCCACCAGTCATATTGGAGATAAGAACGTAATAACCTATTTTTCATCGCTTATCTCCTTATAACCAATTAAATAATCATGACTAAAGCAAAGAAGATATTTCTGCCCTTCGCTAAAAGAGATATTAGATTCATTTAGGATAAGGAAAGTATGTTCGTTACCTTTTCCATCTATAAATATGTAGGAAGAAAAAGATCGCTTATTGGAATACACGTCATGGCTATTTTCTTTAAATATGAATATATCTTCTTCATTAG
>URTN01000215.1 GCA_900550795.1 uncultured Mollicutes bacterium | reverse complement strand
AGACAGTGGAAGTCGTGTTTGATCATGTGACCTTCTGCTATAAAGGTGCAGAAAAACCGGTGTTAAATGACATTTCTTTTTCTTTAAAGAGTGGGGAACACAAGGCGTTAGTCGGATTAAATGGTGCTGGAAAGTCAACGACAATTAATCATATTATAGGGTTATTACATGCTATGAAGGGTTCAATTGAGATAGATGGGATAACCATTGATGAAGATGCACAAGCATATAAGAGTAAGATTGCTTATATTCCGGAAACACCCATTTTATATGATGAATTAACGTTAAAGGAACATATAGAATTGACGATACTGGCATATAATTTGGATAAAGATGAAGCTTGGAAAAAGGCAAATGAGCTATTGGAAATATTTAGATTACAGAATAAATTAGACTGGTTTCCGGCCAACTTTTCAAAGGGTATGAAACAAAAGGTAATGATCGTGTGTGCCTTCATTACTAAGGCTAAGCTCTTTATTATTGATGAGCCGTTTTTGGGATTGGATCCATTGGCTACAGATGATCTATTAAAGCTCATAGATGACGTTAAAAAGGAAGGATCAGCTGTGTTAATGTCTACGCACGTACTAGGAACGGCCCAAGAGTACTGTGATCGATTTGTGATGATCAATCATGGAGAATTGAAGGCAAGTGGAACATTGGAAGAATTACGAGCTCAATTTAATAAGCAAGATGCTTCTCTTTCTGAGATTTATTTGAGTTTGACTAAAGGGGAAAAGGCCAATGAATAATCTATGGAAGAAGCGATTAAACCTGTATCTAAAGAGAATGATCAAGTACTATCGCTATGTATTCAACGATCATTTTGTAATTGCGTTACTCTTTTTACTGGGTGGAATAAGCTACACATACTCTAATTTTATAAAGTCCTTAAATGTAGATCTATCGTACCCATGGGCCAAGCCGGTAGTAATCATTGTCTTGCTTGTGATGTTGCAGTTTGGAAAGGTAGGGACATTAATTGATGAGCCTGATAAAGTGTTCCTTTTGCCACAAGAAAAGGGTATGAGAGAGTATTTGATGAAAGCACAAAAGCGAGCTTGGGTGTCAAACAGCGTTATTCAAATCGTTGTCTGGATCGTTTTACTGCCTTTCATTTACTACGGTGTCCATTTAAACTTAGTAGAAAGCATAATCCTATTATTAAGTCAGGTAGCTTTAAAGGTTGCCCAGGTAAACTTATTCTTTATCCGAGCCTTTGAAGCGAAGTATCAAGCAGGCAAATATAGTCTTATCCTTAATTATGTGGTACCTTTAATCGTTTATATGCTTGGCTTGTATGTATCCATATATTTCGCATTGGGGATTACCGTTGGACTAATTCTGTATTTGAAATCATTGCCTAAAAATAAAATCATTCAGTGGAATTATTTGATAGACGTAGAAAAACTAAGACTGATGAGAAAATACAGTTTCTTCAATCTATTTACAGATGTTCCCCAAGTAAAGAAGAAAGCTAAGCGTAGAAAGTACCTAGACTGGCTCATACCTAATCTTAAAAACGTATATGGCTACCTATTCATTAGGGCAATCATCCGAAATGGTGAATATAGTGGCCTGTATATACGCCTAACCGTTATCGAGTTCATTGTCCTACTCTTTATCCCTAAATTCTGGCTTAGCCTGGTAATAGGAATGTTGTTCATCTACTTAATCGGCTTCCAAATGTTACCACTATATAAGTACTTTGACGATAATGTATTCGTACACCTATACCCACTCGAGACCAACAGCAAAGGCAAAGAATTCAAAAGCATCCTATTAGCTTTATTGATAATCAATGCCTTCCTAGCAACCATAGCCGTATATATCGCTATCCAAAACCTACTACTCTCAGGAGCCTTCCTTGCCCTTGTATTAGTCGAAAGCATCCTGTTTGTTTATGGATATGCAAATTTAAGATTAGAAAAATCTTGACACCTAATAGATATATTTGTAGACTTAGTTTAGTTAGCACTAAATGCGAGGAGTAAGTCATTATGAATCTTAATTTAGAAAATGGATGGCAAATCCTCCCAATCGGTGGTGACACAGATACAGCATATATGGGAATAAAAAGTGATCAAAAAGTATTTTTAAAACGAAATACCTCTCCTTTTTTAGCAGCATTGTCTTTGGAAGAAATAGCACCTAGACTAATATGGACGAAGAGGATTTCAACAGGTGATACTTTGACTGCCCAAGAGTGGTTAAATGGTAGATCTTTATATAGGAGTGAAATGGGACAAAAATCGGTATCTGATTTATTATATAAAGTTCACCAT
>URTN01000214.1 GCA_900550795.1 uncultured Mollicutes bacterium | reverse complement strand
CTTCCTGGATGATCGCCAAATCAGTATTCGCGGCTTTAGGAGCCAAATTGTATCTAATAAATAATGAACCAGATGGTATTAATATCAATAAAAATGCCGGTTCAACTCATATTGAATTGCTTTCTGCCTTCGTAAAAGAAAAGAAACTGGATGTAGGATTTGCTTTTGATGGAGATGCCGATAGATGCCTTGCAGTCGATGAAAATGGAGATGTAGTCGATGGGGATAAGATTATGTATCTACTTGCTCTTAAATTAAAGCAAGAGGGAAGATTAGATAATAACAGTGTTGTTGCAACCATCATGTCTAATAGCGGTTTTGAAAAAGCCTTGAAGAAGCAAAATATCAATCTAGTCAGGACTAAAGTGGGGGACCGCTTTGTCTATGAAAAGATGCAAGAAGAAGGATATGTATTAGGGGGAGAGCAGTCTGGCCATGTTATCATCAAGAAATATGCAACGACTGGAGATGGCATCCTTACCGCCCTTAGGGTGGCTGAACAAATGCTTTCTACCCATCAAAAGCTTTCTGAATTAGTCGCTCCTGTTAAATTATTCCCGCAGGTATTGAAAAATGTACGCGTCATATCTAAATCCGATGTCATG
This sequence comes from uncultured Mollicutes bacterium, assembly GCA_900550795.1. Taxonomy (GTDB): domain Bacteria; phylum Bacillota_I; class Bacilli_A; order RFN20; family CAG-826; genus Alloenteromonas. The sequence goes on along the minus strand of URTN01000214.1, from coordinate 1,685 downwards.
GAAGATAGCGATGTAAAAACCAAATTCAATGAAATAAATAAGCAACTAGAAGGCAAAGGAAGGATATTGCTTCGCGAATCTGGGACTGAACCATTAATTAGGATAATGGTAGAAGCCCCGTCGATAGAAGAATGCAATAAATATATTAAACGCCTATATAATGTTATTAAAAAGGGAGGGCATCTTTGTGAGTAATCTAGAAATCAAAACAGCTGAATTATTTAAAATAGTCCCTGATTATCTAGTTCCTTTATTTAAGGAAAATGAATATCCTTGGGAAATATTGCCTAAGATTAAGCAAACTATAATCTCTTTAACGAAGAAAGGAATCGAAGGTTATATCTTTGAAGAAGAAAATAATCTTTTGATTGGTAAAAACGTAAAGATAGCTAAGACTGCCACTCTAATTGGCCCAGCTATAATCGGGAATAATGTCGAGATTAGGCCAGGTGCCTATATTAGGGGCAATGTCATAATAGGTGATGATGTAGTAATTGGTAATTCCTGCGAATTTAAAAATTGCATCGTCTTAAATAAATCACAAGTCCCTCATTTTAATTATGTCGGGGATTCGATATTAGGTTATCATTCCCATCTAGGTGCAGGGGTAATTTGCTCAAATCTAAGAAATGATGGGAAAGATGTAATTATCCATGCTGATATATCTTATAAGACAAACCTAAGGAAAATAGGGTCTTTTATAGGTGAAAATGTCGATGTTGGATGTAATTCCGTCCTTAATCCTGGGGCAATAATTGGAAGCAATAGCAAAATCTATCCCCTTACGATGGCTAGAGGAGTCTATCCTAAAGATGTATTGATAAAATCCGAAAAAGAAATTGTTCCCTTAAATAAATAACATTACATTTTCGTATTTGATTTAATAGTCGTTTACTTGTAATAATAAAGTTATGAAAAGCCATTGTTTATTAAGTTTAATCCCGTTTCTTTCATTGACTCTTTTTAGTTGCTCTTCTTCTAGCAAGACTACAAAACAAATGTTAGAAGACCACGAGTTCAGCGAATCCATCAATGAACATTATGAATTAAGGCTTACAATGAATGATGACTATACTTATGAATATGCTTATAAAGTACCTGCGACTGCTAACTATGAAGGAATAGATATTCAAATTCAGGACAAATGGGAACATGTCCTTTCTTTCCATTATTCCTACTCTTTTGATGATTGGATTTTTCTTAATAAAGTTGAGGGGAAGATGAAAGGACATGTAGGTTTATTCAAACTAAATAACAATATCGATCACAGGGGATTGCAAAATTATCTGGTCTTACATATTTCTTCTTATTATTTATGGTCAAGCGAGCAAGAAATTACTAGGGAATATTTAGAATCTCTTAGGGGAAAAGGATATTCAGGGAGTAATGATAATAACGGAAGAATAGAATTCTGGGGTCCAAGTCTATATCCACGCGGCTATGCAATGGCCAAATGGAAGAAATGAAAAGACCAATGCTTTCACACTGGCCAATACGCTTTATTTAGTATTTTTATATTCGTCAGAACGCTTAACATCATGCTTGATACCCCAATCAACGTACCCTTTTAAGTCCTTGCTAAGGAAGATACGTGGGTCTTTGGTCATCATGGCTTAGGTTCTTTTCTTTTAAAGTTCATAAATAGTAAGACGATCCTTTCTTCCCTGTATCTCTTTGGGTTATGT
>URTN01000213.1 GCA_900550795.1 uncultured Mollicutes bacterium | reverse complement strand
GACATATAATGATCCTTTGGCTAAATTAATTAGGAATAAGCTTAGAAGCGAAGGAATAAATCCAAAATTATTATCAGTTGCTTTTTCAAGTGAACTACCGATAAAAAATGGTACTTTCAAAGGCTCGATGATGTTAGTTCCTTCATCGGCTGGATTATCTTTAGCATATAAAACTATCTTTGATTTGATTTTGCCTTATAATAAACAATAACTTTTTAAAATAACTAGGAGGCACCTATGTCTTTAATTCCTATTACTGAAGTTGCTAGTAAAGCTGGCATTGAACAAAAATACGTTATTCCATATGGCTCTTATAAGGCCAAAATCGATCTTTCCATTATGAATGAAGTTGCTTCTAATCAAGATGGAAAGTTAGTTTTAGTAACTGCCATTACCCCAACTAAAGCAGGGGAAGGGAAGACTACAACAAGTATCGCTTTAGCAGAAGGATTTGGAAAAATAAACCAAAAAGCCCTCCTTTGTTTAAGAGAACCTAGCCTAGGTCCAGTCTTTGGATTAAAAGGTGGTGCGACTGGTGGAGGGTTGGCTTCTATTGCTCCTAGTGAAGACATTAATCTTCATTTCACTGGGGACATGCATGCATTAACTTCTTCAATCAACTTAATTTCCGCTGTTATTGATAGCCATATTTATTTTGGAAATGAATTGAATATCGATCCAAATAGAATAACCTGGAAAAGAGCTTTGGATATGAATGATAGGGCTCTTAGAAATGTCCTTGTATCCATGAATGATAATAAAGCCACTCCAAGAGAAGATCATTTTACTATTACTGTTGCTTCTGAAATGATGGCGATTATGTGCCTAGCTACATCGAAAGAAGACTTCTTGCATAGGATAGAAAAGATAATAGTTGCATTTAGTAAAGACAATAAGCCTATTACATTAAAGGATTTAAAGATTACTCATGCGGTTATGCGTTTAATGAAAGATGCCTTGAACCCTAATTTAGTTCAGACATTAGAAAATAACCCATGTTTAGTTCATGGCGGACCTTTTGCTAATATTGCTCATGGATGCAATTCAATTCTAGCTACTAAATTAGCAATGAAATTAGCCCCAATCGTAATTACTGAGGCTGGATTTGGAGCTGATTTAGGCGCTGAAAAATTCCTAGATATTAAATGTCAGGAAGGAAATCTAAAACCAAGTTGTACGGTTATGGTAGCGACTATCCGTGCTTTAAAAATGCATGGTGGCCTTGCCTATGAAAATTTAGCTAGCGAAGATGTTGAAGCTTTAAAGAAAGGTATGTGCAATTTGGAAAGACATATAAAGAATATTCAAAAATTCGGTGTTCCGATTGTAATTGCAATTAATCATTTCAATACCGATCATGAATCCGAGATTGAATATTTAAAGAATTGGTGCAAGGAAAAAGGATATGTCTATGCATTCCTTGATGGCTTTAACAAGGGTGGAGAAGGCTCGATTGAATTAGCAAACAAAGTCTTAGAAGTCTTAAATAACCAGCCTTCATTCTATAAACCTTTGTACGATAGACATTCGCCAATAAAAGAAAAGATAAACAAGATTTGCAAGGAAATCTATGGCGCTTCTGAAGTTGTTTACGAGAAAATTGCCTTAGAAAAAATAAAGGAAATAGAAGATTTGGGATACCAAGATAGCTATGTCTGTATGGCTAAAACTCCAGCTTCCTTTACCGATGATGCCACTAAATTAGGCGCTCCAACTAACTTCAAGATTACTATTAGAGATGTATCTTTGTCGGCGGGTGCTAATTTTACCGTTGCCCTTACTGGTAACATCTTAACAATGCCGGGTCTTCCTAGAGTTCCGGCTGCTGTTAAAATGGAGGATGAACCATGGATGTAAGCTCTATAAAACTTTATGATGAAGTAGAGATGAAACGTCCTCATCCTTGCTCTTCAAGATCTAAAAGATTCCAGGTAATTAGACTTGGGGCAGATGTGAAGATTCTTTGCTTAGGATGTGGCAATGTAATCATGCTTGATAGAGATAAATTTAATTCCAAAATCAAGAAAGTCATCGCTCATCATGATGCTCCTTTAATTAAATCGGTGTAGCCATTTTGCCTATTTGCCTCCTACTTATATAACAGGAGGCTTTTCTTTTGTTTGTTTTAAAAAATATAAATAAGACATTTACGTCTTCTTCGAGTAAGCAAGTTGCTCTTTCTTCTATTAATCTATCCTTTCCAATAAAAGGCTTGGTTTTTATTAAAGGTGAGTCAGGTTCAGGAAAATCTACTCTTGTAAATGAAGTATTATATAAAACAATAGCAAAAGAATTAAATGGAG
>URTN01000212.1 GCA_900550795.1 uncultured Mollicutes bacterium | reverse complement strand
GGAAATAACAAGGGGGTCTTAAAAAGGTATCAAGCAGCCTTTGACCTAAAAGCTATCTCTTCCTGGGTTTCTTCTTTTGCGGGAAAAAAGAAATCGATCATGAAATAACTTGTAGAATTCTCCCTTGTTGTTTCTTTAGAAATTATAAGATTTCAAGACCTTTACTAACGGAGTAATGGTCTTTTTTATACACCCTTGCTTGAATGGGTCTTTTAAATGACATTTCTTGATTAATGTCCTAAATGGATATTTTCCACCCATCGCGCAGAGTTTTAGATATGTAAACCAAGCCTTTTCGTGATTCTTCCTATCAAGGTTAAAGAATTGGAAGGCCATTACTTGGGCTAAAGTATAATCAATATAATAGAATGGACATTCAAAGATGTGGGCTTGGGTAAGCCAGCGATGTCCTCCCATCATGTATGGACAACCCTTATAGGTTGCAACTTTATATGGAGTGTATTTAAGTTCTAATTCATGCCACTTGGCGTCCCTATCTTGTTTAGAGGCAGTTGGATTTAGATATACCCATTCTTGGAATTCATCTACAGTCGCCCCATATGGAAGGAAGGAGATGGAATCTGCTAGATGGACATAACGATATTTATCTGGTTCATCAAAGAAAAGGTCCATATATGGCTCTGCAAAGAATTCCATCGACATTGAATGGATTTCGCAGCTTTCCATAGTTGGGGATCTATATTCAGGGACTTTGATATTCCTTGCCATATAGGCTTGGAAAGAATGACCAAATTCATGGGTTAATACATCAACGTCCCCGCTAGTTCCATTGAAATTAGAGAAAATAAACGGAATCTTATAGACTGGGAAATAAGTCATATAGCCACCGCTATTCTTCCCTTCTTTGGCTTCTAGATCCATTACATGATGATCAGCCATATAGGAGAAGAAGAAACTAGTTTCCTCTGAAAGGGTATCGTATATCTTTCTAGCGGCTTCGATTTTATCAAGAGTAGTTCCCTTTGGAATTGGGTTTCCTTCTTTAAAATATAAACCCATATCAAATACCTTTGGCCTATAAATCTTGTTTCTCCTAAAATTCTTCTTCATGATTCTAGAAGCAATAGGAGTTACATATTTTTGGATTTCATCCCTATAAGCTGCTACATCTTCTTTGGTGTAGTCAAATCTATTCATCTTGATATAGGCAAGTTCGACATAATTTGAATAGCCCATCTTTTTGGCCATTCTAGTACGTACCTTAACTAACTTGTCATATATTTCTTCTATTTCATCTACTCTAGTTTCTAAATAGGAATAATAAGCCTCTGAAGCTTCTTTTCTTGTAGCCCTATCGACATCTTCCATGAATTTACCCATTTGAGGAAGATTATAGGTAGAACCCCTAAAATTAACTTTGCATGAAGCAATAAGGGCACTGTATTGAGTCATCAATTTGTTTTCTTCGATAGCTTCTTCCACCACTTCGTTAGAGAAGGATTTCATTTGATATTCAAAAATCTTATAGATAAATGAACCAAATCTATTTTCTAGTTCTGCTTTAAAAGGAGAATCAAGGAAGGCCTTAGTAAATTCTAGTTCGGCAGCCTGGATACGAGGGAAGCCGTTATCAATAACTTCAGTGGCTTTCTTATATCTTTCATTCCTTGTATCAATACTATAATGGACGGAGATATTGGTGATGTCATTTTGAAGCGCATCAGAAAACTTTATGTGCATTTTGACTACACGTATCGCTTCTTTTGCATTGCTAGCTTCTTTAAGTTGCTTTGTTAGGTTATCAATTTTCTTGATAGCGACGTTGATGGAAGGAACCTTGAATGGCCAAGATTCAAATACCGGTAATTCTTTTTTCATAAAACTCACTTTCTACTGATAAACAATGGTTTAACTAAATTCTTTGGGCAAGGGACTTTTTTGAATTTCGACTTGAATTCAAGTGCAACCCTTTCACCCTCTTCGCTTAGATAAAGATAATGTTCATCGAGTCTAGGCTCATAGGTTTCATTAACTAAACCTAATCTTTTAAGTTGACTAATATAAATGCCACAGGCTTTCTTGCCTAATGATTTAAAGCTACCTAATGTAATAACTTCATCAAACTGCAACCCTTCATATATTCCTTTAAGTATAAGAAGGACGCATTTTGTAGAAGGTAGGTAGCCAAGTTTATTTGAATCCATTATGGTAAGAAGGATTTTGAGCTTGGCTTTATTTAGACCATAATCAACTTTGCCCATACTCAAAGAGTATATTCAAATCAAAAGATAGCAAGATACAAATTTCAAAAATTGTAGTTTTTTATGTGCTTTTAATAGAAAAATGAACGTT
>URTN01000211.1 GCA_900550795.1 uncultured Mollicutes bacterium | reverse complement strand
GCTCATGCCAATTATGCAGGTTGTAGCAAAAATGAAATAGACATATTTCCAAATAGGATTGCTATTTATAATGCTGGATCTTTTCCCGATGGTTTGAATCCAGAAGATTTTGTAAACAAAACACTTTCTTCGAAAATTAGAAACGAATTGATTTGCAACGCTTTATACAAGTGCAAGGCAGTTGAAACGTGGGGAACGGGTCTTTCAAAAGCCTATAGATATTGCAAAGAAAAGGACATTAAAGTTGGATATGAAAAAGAAATCGATGGATTTTGGTTCATGTTTTTTAGGAAAGATGTCACCAATGTCACCAATAATGTCACCAATGTCACTAATAATGTCACCAATAATGTCACCAATGTCACTAATAATGTCACCAATGTCACCAATATTTTATCTGAAATGGAGATAATTGTTCTTAATGAAATCGAAAACAATCCACGAATATCAAAATATAAGATTGCGAAAAAACATGGAAGAACTAGTAGAACCATTCAACGAAATATCGATTCCTTAAGGTCTAAAGGCGCTATTAGGAGAGTTGGAGGCACAAAAGGGTATTGGGAAATAATAAAACATCGGTATTAACTGTTTAGGCTGTCTATTAATTTGGGAATTATTCTTTCGGTTTTAACGCGATGCACATTTTAGCTCACGTCAGAACTGACTCCCGAAAAATGGAGAAGGAATATTAAATAGATTCAAATTAGTAACAAGTACTATGAATTTTGCCACCGTGGCGGCAAAATTGATTTTGGTCATTAAATAAATTCTCTAATAAAACAAAACCCCTTATTTATTGTGCTTTTGTCTATATTCAGAAGATTAATTGTTAGTGTATTCATGGAAAGCATTGGAAAAATGACTTTTGGAAGAAAATACTAAATAAGCCGCTATAGCAGTGGCCGGCTTATCGCTATTTTGAATAAATCTTTTTGCTTTCTCGATTTTTTCTTTCATGATGTTATCTGAGATGGTCATTCTTGTTTTTTCTTTTTGCAAACAAATGACTTAATAAGTTTATTGATTTAGAATATTCTTACGTGCCCGTAGCTCAGCTGGATAGAGCGTAAGCCTCCGAAGCTTAAGGTCAGCCGTTCAAATCGGCTCGGGCACGCCAAAAAAAGTATTTTATTTTTATATTAAAGCGGTGGAAACTTTCCCTATTAAAGTTGCTGTATTTTCTTTATGTCAGGAATAAGCACAAAAAAACTGCCCTGAATTAATCAAGGCAGTCATGCTATTTTGTTTGTTTATTAGATAGCTGGTAAGAAACCTGCAACAACTGCAAATATCATTAAGACAACGCAGATGACCATACAGGTGATTTGGATTGGCTTGCTATTCTTGATGTATTTGACTTTTTTGTCGAATGGTTCGAACATGAAGTTTTCTTCAAACCATCTCTTTCCACCGATTTGTAAGATGCCACCGAAAGTAAGGGTGCTGGCACGGAATAATAACCAAAGTCCTGGATCAGGAAGCATTCCGAATCTGCCCATTCCAACAAGAGGTCCAACAAAGACACCGATGATTGGGGCTAGTAAGAAGCCAACGTGCATCAAGGCGACTGAGGAAGAGAATTCGCCAGTGACGAATAACCAGTTCCAGATTGTATAGGCAATCATCATGGCAACAGTAATTGCAATGCCGACTGTGGTGGTGCTTGTTATATTGCTATTGAAGATGTTTGCTTGGTTAGTGATATAAGTAGAAGTAAAGGCTACTTCAGAACCAAGCTTAGAGAATCCATCTATATAATAGATTGGAGAATTAGCGGTAGCGGTTGTCCCCCAGGTAGAGCCAAGGAAGAAAGCACTAGCGCCGATAGCGATAAATAAACCGGAAACACCATTGAAGTACTGCTTGTTTTTAAAGAAGTCAGTCATGGTAGCTTCCAATATGTTAATGATATAAAGGCTTAATACAATAATGACAAATATTGGCCCAGGTAATAATGCGAAACATGAAAATAATACAAGGATTCTTCCTACGAGTAATGTAGTTAGCTTCAATGTTTCGAAGAATACAGGCTTCATCGCGATTAAAACGATAATGCCACAGAGGATGTTGAACGGAATGTTTCCATATGCTTGGAATTTAGATGTTAAGACCGATACCCCTAAAATAGTAGCGGTAAACATCAACCACTTTAAGAAGATGTCTAGGCCTGGTGTGACACGATAATCAATCGCTTCAGGACCCGGCGCAAACATTTTCTTGAGCCTTTCAGCTCTTTGTTGCTTTTTTTCGTTGTCCATAAATACTCCTTTTTTTGTGTTTTCGACAAACGATTATTAGAAAACTAAAGCCTACTTT
>URTN01000210.1 GCA_900550795.1 uncultured Mollicutes bacterium | reverse complement strand
CAATATGAATATTCCTATCAATTGAATCCAGTTGTCTACGAACATAACCAACTTGGATTACCTAAAGGGGATTTTGATTCATATAAATTCAAATTTGAATTAGATGCAATGGCACGTCCTAATATCGGAGATTATGCAGGTACTTATAATTCTTTAACACTATCTTCTATTACTTTCGACGCTCCTAGAGCATTCCATTTCTCTTTATTAAGATTTTCTTTAATCTTGCTTGCAATTCTTTCAATTAGCGAAGTTCCTTCTTTATCTAAAAAATATGTCTTGACTAGAGAAGAAAATAAATCCCCGATCAGAAAATGGCAATTAGGGATAATAGGTGGAGGAATATTGCTTTTTATCGGCTCAATTATATATGTATTCATCCAAAGCAAATCGATGCTATCTAGTTATCCTTTAGTTAATGGAGTCGAAAAATATGACATGTATACTCAGTTATTCGACGCACTTAAAAAAGGACAAGTAAATATAGATTTACCATATTCAGCAACCCAAAAATATTGGGATCACGCATATTATAATGAAAAGATATACGTCTATTTCGGGGTATGGCCAGTTATATTTATATCTTTCCCATTCTATTTCATATTTGGAAAAGTCCCGAATGCGATTGGGTTAGAAATAATTGGATTTAGCCTTTATATCCCCTTCTTTTTCCTTTTAATTACCGAATTAATAAATCAATTTGATAAAAAAGCCAATAACAAAGTAATTGGATTCCTCATTTTTTCTAGCTTTTTCCTATCTTTATCAATAATGAGCGTTACTTATAAAAGATATTGGATGAATATAAATAATCCAGTTGTTGAGGCTAATTACCATGTTCCGGTCATATATGGATTAATGCACATGGATGCCTTCTTATTATTTACTATTTTGGGTTATAGCAATCCTAAATATAGGAAATTCTATTTCCCTTTAGCAGGTTTTTCCTTTGTTTCAATTGTTGCGACTAGACCAAATCTAGCGTTAATTATATTGGTTGCAGCCCCGTTATTTATTCTTCCATTGGTTAAAGAATATAAAAACTACAAAAAGAATCTTTTAGATTATCTTCCTATGCTTGGGGTTTTATTAATCGGGGCCATATTAATAATGAAATATAATAAGGATAGATTCGATTCAGTCCTTGAATTTGGAGCAAGATATCAACATACAGTCGCCGATATGACAAATATGGGGCTAAATCCAAAAGCCTTGTTGCCTGGATTAGCCCATTATTTCTTCAATCCATTTTCAATAAACCTAAATACCCATTTCCCATTCATTTATTGCACGAATCCTAGATTTAGTAGCGATATAAAAGACTATTCAACTTACCTAAATGGAGGGATTGGATTACTTTTCATCCCTGCTTTCTTTGGAATGTTACTTAATCCTTTTGTCAAATATAAAAAGGGGAGCGATGATTTAGGATTAACATTATTACGTCAATTGATGTTGCCTTGTTTAATTATATTTACCATGGTCAATTATGCTTTGGCAGGCATCTGCCCTAGATATATGATTGAACCATATCATCTAGCCACCATCGCATCTATTATCGGGTTTATTAGCTTTGCAAGAAGGTTTGAAAATCATGGCGAAATAATTGTCCCAATCTTCTTTACCTTGATTCTAACTGGGGTCATTATCACGATGAATATCAATTTTGATCCATTCGATGGACTTACTCCAAATGACTTGAATGGACTTAGTTTAAGAATTAGGGAAATATTCAATGATTTCAACTCTTCTCCTTATTATTCTTTCTTCTAAACAATAAAAAAGAGGCCTAGTTTCCTAAACCTCAATCTTTGCTTATTAAGCTTATTTTCTAATTCCAAGGGAAGCAATCAAAGCAGTATAACGATCGACATCGTTTCTAGCTAGATAGTCTAGCAAGCTGCGTCTTTTGCCAACAAGAATTAGAAGTGATCTTCTAGCGGCGGCATCAGAACCATTGTTCTTAAGATGTTCAGTGAGATCTTTGATGCGTTGGGTTAGAAGGGCGATTTGGACTTCGGCAGAACCGGTGTCTTTTTCGTCTTTGCCATACTTTTTGATGATGGCAATGGTTTCTTCTTTCTTTAAAGCCATTTTATTTCTCCTTTATTTTTACTTGGCCGAATCTAAGCTTTAACTAGGAGATAGATAGAAGCAAGGATTGGCTGCGGGTAATATAATATATTAAAGTTAACTCGAAATACAAGCAAATCTCTATATTTGACCATATTTTATTAGATTTCTTTCTAAATAAGAGATGGCGTAGCTAGTTTGTTCAAGATTAGCGACTGTAACAGTAATTTCAAAAACACCCTTTTTAG
>URTN01000209.1 GCA_900550795.1 uncultured Mollicutes bacterium | reverse complement strand
AAAATTCCACTTAGCCTTTACTGAAACTTATAAAAAGACAATTGATGAAATAAGCAATAATTCCACTCATTATAAAAATTTATGTAACACTCTTTTAGATTTAGAAGGCTTGGTATATGGATTACATATGGCTTCATTTACCATTTGCTTTTTAATAAGTGGAATACTTGTTTATTCCTTATTGCCTTTAATATTATCAAAAGGAAAAACAGTAGGTCATTTAATTACGAATACTTATCTAGTAAATGAAAATAGTGAACCCATTAATCGATTTAAGGGCTTTTGCCATGGCTTATTAACAATTCTTTCTAATTTGATTTTCTATGGGCTGTTTATTCTTTTCTATTTTAGCTACGCGATAAATAATTCTTTGAGGATATTCCATTTCCCTCTTCAAGTTGTAGTAGTGCTTTCTATTGTTATTTCTATCATTTCTTTATTAATGATGCTTCTATCTAGTAATAATCAATTCCTAGAAGATAAGATCTGTAAAACTTCATCTAGCGATTCTCTTGATTGATAAAAAAGCCTCTAATCATTAACAACTAGAGGCTTAATCATTATTTAAGTTTTACAAGTAGAGGTAAGAAGTTTCCACCGACTACTGTACGGTTTTTGAATGTGAATATTTCTCCATTCGTGCTTCTATACCAATCAGGGAATGCATATCTAGCTTTGCTATTTTCTAAGAAGTAAATAGTTTGCTTTATTAATTCGTTCTTTAGAGGTTCATCTGCAAATGATGCCACCCACATTGACCAGTCTGCTTTAACATAATCGCTTCTAGGATCTAATGGAGTTCCATATAAATCATAATGCTTCTTGTATTCATTAAATTCCCTTTGATAAAGTTCGTCTGAGAACAAGTTGAATCTAAATGCCTTATCAAACGCCAAATTGTATTTTAATGAATACCTGTTGTCATTGTCTAGGTAAGTTAGAGGCAAATATCCTAATTCTTTTGATATCTTTTCAATATGGGAAGCAAAATCTTTATGGCAAGCCTTAAATTCTTTGATTGCCTTTTCGTCTTTCATCTTCTTAGCAATCTCATAGAAGCAACGGACTGCTATAGTGGATTTTATTGATAAGTTAACATTTTTATCTAATCTACCAGAGAAATCATCCGTGCATAATTGATTAGTAGGAATAAGCCCATTCTTTAATAAATATGTAGCCCATTTCTTTAAGAGCTTATAGTTTTTCTTAACGTAATCGAATTTCTTTGAATAGAAATATAATCCGTAAGAAAGGATGATCATATTCGCACTTTCTTCTACTGGCATTTGGTATTTGAAATCATATACATCGGCATTAGAAGGGAAGGTAAATATATTGTCATAATTATCATATGGGCTCTTCTTATCGAATTTATAAGCGTATATTTGGCCAACTAGAGTTGGATATTTTCCAGCATCATGAGGAGCAAAACCATATTTCCAAACAGGCATGGCGGCGAAATCAAATATTGGCTTTAAACTTGCTTGTAATAAGGCTGGGTTATATAGATATAGAAGTGGGGAAGTAGGATAAGTAACATCAACAGTCGCGGCACATCCATTTGATCCACATTCTTTGGAAATGAATACTAATTCGTTATCCTTTGTAATCCCTAATTTATGTGCCCCAACAGATTGACGGTAACTAGCTACTGCAATCTTATAATAATCATGGCTGACTAATTTACATTTTTCTTTTAAGTCTAAGTCAAATGCACTTAGTTTTTCTTCAATCTTATCAATGTTTTTATATAGATAGGAAAATGCATCAAAAATGTTCTTGCCGTTTCTAAAATAATAACAGCTAAGTGCTTCGTCAAAATACTGTAAGGAGAAGTAATCATCCTTGCCAATTGATATAATGCCCCTCTTGTTTTTACTTAATGCAAGTAAATATTTGTTATCACCGTCATTAGAAATTTCAAAGCGATTCTCTAAATAACTATCAAGAGATTTTTGATCAATGAAATATGATTTTTCTCCCATTAGGAAAAATGAACCTTGTTCTGGTAAGAATTCATCACAAGATTGCCCTAAAACGAATTGCCTGTTTCCTCTAAATGTAGAGATTTGGTAATCCTTAAAGGTGAAAGACTCGCCTCTAATTCCATTTAGCAATGGTTTATTAACATCGTTATAAAGCCAATTCTCATTCAGGCATAACGAAACTTCAATTTCATGTTCGTTACTGGATTTGAATTCGTACGACATATAGCAAAGAGGAATTGAAAGCAAATCCAAATCATCAAGTGGCAAGATGGAAACAAAACTAACTACAAATTCAAAATCATCTTTCCTAAAGGTATATGTAGTCTTGAATGTTGATATTTCTAT
>URTN01000208.1 GCA_900550795.1 uncultured Mollicutes bacterium | reverse complement strand
GGTTACTACTGTTGAACCTGGTGTCTATAGAGAAAATAAATATGGGATTAGAATCGAAAATGATTTGCTTTGTGTTCCTTATATTAGCAATGAATTCGGTACATTCTATAAATTCAAGACTATAACATATGCCCCGATTGAACTAGATTCAGTTGAGCTATCTATGCTAGATAAGCAAGAAAAAGAATGGCTAAATGCTTATCATAAAGAAGTATATGAACTCCTTTCCCCATTCATGGGCAAAGAAGAAGTTGAAGTCTTAAAATATCTAACAAGATCTATTTGAAATCGTATTTGACTAACTGACAATTAGAAATGCTATAGGAGATGAATTCATCGTTTTCCATATCGAAAAAATATGAATTTACAATCCTAGACATTCCTCCATGGGCAACTACTAAAACATCATTTTTAGTTGCTTCTTCTTTTATCTCGTCTAAAAAAGAATAGACCCGTGCAGCAACTTTTAGGTAAGATTCGCCTTTTGGATAGCAATAAGCAAATCTTACTCTTTGCTTTTTATAGGCTTCTAGATGTCTAGAAGTTCCTTCCATTAGACCATAGTTTTCTTCTCTTAACCTATTATCTATTTTTAATTCCATTCCTAAGACTTTAGCAATCTCATTAGCAGTTTGTCTTGCCCTTAATAAAGGGGAGACATAGATAGAAGAAAACTTCTTATCTTTAAGTTTTTCTGCTAATTCCTTTGCTTGTTTGAAGCCAGTTTCATTCAAGCTTATATCAAGGCTACCTTGGATTAAGTAGGCTAAGTTATAATCGGTTTCTCCGTGTCTAGTGAAATATAATGACATATTAATTTTCCTTCTTTGGGAAGAAAACTAATTTTATAACAGGGACAATCATAATAGCAACAGCAGCAATCCACGCCAAAGGGTCGGCTAGAGCTACGAATAGATAAGATAAATTGGAAGCATTTGAATTAATTGGCCCTCCATTTACTAATGCAGGAACAAATAGGCAAATAAGAGTTCTAGCAACTAATTCTCCGACTCCAGAAAGGAAAGAGAATAATGGCTTTTCAAATCCTTGGAGGATGTTTCTAGTCAAGAACAGAATCATCAAAATTATCATGAACGGAACTGCTATATATAGGTATAGGTTCCCATATTTGATGGAATTCTCATTTATCTTATCTTTTGAATAGAAGACATACAGGTATCCGCCTTTTATTGTCGATAATAATCCTATAAGCATGATTAATATCCATAAGACTAATCCGATTATGAACGATATTATTGTACCTTTCTTTATTCTATCTGTTTGTCTAGCCCCATAGTTTTGGGAAATATAAGAAAGGACTGCAATTCCTAATGCATTTAAAAAACACATCAAGAAGCCAAATACTTTTGAAGCGGCCCCATACCCAACTTGGGCAGGCACTCCATTGACTAGAGTTCCATCTGGATTTATATCGTAGCTATTTACGGCTCTTTGCATGATGATGATACCAATTTCTAGAATTGAGAATTGGAAGCCTAATGTTAAGCCGTTTTTTAGATGCCTCATTAAGAATGGAGAAGAGAATTTCCAATCTGATTTCTTTATTCTTAGCCATTCATATTTTTTATAGGTATAGATGATTGCTGCAATAGCTGCTAACCCTTGTGAAATAACAGTAGCCCAGGCACTTCCTGCAACTCCCATCTTAAATACAACGATGAAAAGCAAATCAAGGAAGACGTTTATGAGGGTAGATGCAACTAATATTACAAATGGGGAGAAAGAATCTCCTAACGCCCTTAATATTGATACCATTAGGTTATAAAATACCTGTGCAATAGTACCGATATAGATAATCAAAACATAAGTATAGGCTGCGTTATATTCTTCTTGCATGATTGCATCTAGAGGATTATTTACTATGTTTATCATTTTTAGCATGGTAGGGATTAGACAAATTCCAACTACAGTCAAAATTAAAGATACAATGATGCAAAGGATAATTTGAACGGCATAGCTTTTCCTTGCTCCGTCAACATCTTTTGCCCCGATTCGTTCCGATATAACAACTGAAAAACCTGATGTAGCACCAATCCCAAATTGGAGGATAATCCAAACCAATACGCTACTAGAAGAGACTCCAGCGACTTCTTGCTGTGATAATGTCTGCCCGACAATTATTGTGTCGGTAAGAGTGTATATTTGCTGAAAAATCATCGACAAGACAATTGGGACAAAGAATGCTAGCAACACCTTTAGGATATTCCCTTTTGTGAGGTCGATTTGGTCGAATAGAGATTTGAATTTCTTAAATAGATTTTTCATACGCGAGTATTGTATTGATTTATTTTTATTCTTCTAGAAGTATTTAGGA
>URTN01000207.1 GCA_900550795.1 uncultured Mollicutes bacterium | reverse complement strand
CATATTGTAGTTTGTTATTTTTTAATCCACTGATGGTAACTTTTAAGCCAAAACTAGTCGGATTAACAAAATCTAGCCTAACTGTATTTGCCTTTTTGATTTGTTCATTATCAATAGTATAAACTAAGCTTGCTTCCTTGCCTTCGTAAGTCCATTTGTTATCCTTTGTTTCTCCATCGCTTACTTTTAATGAAGAGGAAGAGAAATCTATTGAAATCGGATTGCTATTAGTTTTATAAGCCCTGGCATTGAAAGCAAATGTTTCTAGCAATAAGTTTAATAGAATTAATGAAATGCGAATTGTTTTAGGCCCGTTATCTTGACTAAAAATCTCTTTGCTTATTATTTTCTTATATATCCAATTTGGATTGATGTAGAAAAGAAGAATGCTAACGCTAGAAAGATAAATAATCCCATTTAGCAAAGTTATATCACCAAAGCAAAAAGTAACGATTAATGAAAAGATGAATGTAAGTAAAACCGTCGATATTGAATTAATTAGCAAGGGTTCGATTTCTTCTTTATTAAAGATTTCTTTTTTCTTGATGAATCTAAATAAAATCAATATCGAGTAATGAAGAATGATAACTATTAAGGGCAATAAAATTGCATAACCAAGTAAAGCCATGCATTTATTATTTATTTGAAACTAAATAAAAGCAAGAATATGGATATATTATCTCGAAATATGGCTTCTTCCTTCTTTTCTCCTTTTTATGGAACATAAAGGGTGTTAATATATTCCCGTTTGAAATTAAATTAGGAAAGAAAAAAGAATGAAACAAGTATTCGAAACAGAATTCGCCGGGCGCACTCTTAGCGTTGAAACTGGCGAAATCGCAAAACAGGCTGATGGTTCAGTCCTTGTTCGTTTTGGTGAAACAGTAGTTTTGGCTACTGCTTGCTGTGCAGACGAACCTAAAGAGGGTGATTTCTTCCCCTTAACCGTAAATTATGAAGAAAAGCAATATGCCGTTGGTAAGATTCCAGGCTCCTTCCTTAGAAGAGAAGGCAGGGCTGGTGAGCATGCCACTTTAGCAGCTAGACTTATCGATAGACCAATCCGTCCTTTATTTGCTGATGGATTTAGAAATGAAGTCCAACTAGTTTCTACTGTTATGTCGGTCGATCCTGACAATACCCCAGAAATGACTGGTATGTTAGGTGCCTCATTGGCTTTATGCATCTCTGATATTCCATTTGATGGACCAGTAGCAGGGGTTTATGTTGGTAGAGTCAATGGCAAATTAATCATCGATCCAAACGAAGAAGAAAGAGCCAAATCCGATATCGATTTAGCAGTCGCTGGTACCGATAGTGCCATCATGATGGTTGAAGCTGGTGCTAGCCAAGTCCCAGAAGAAGAAATGCTTGATGCCATCATGTTCGGATTTGAAGCCATCAAGAAATTATGCGCTTTTGAAAAAGAAGTCATTGCAAAGGTTGGAAAAGCAAAACGTCATATCGACTTATATGCACCAGATCCAGCGATAAAAGCCGACATCGATTCTAGAATCGGAGAAAGAATGGTCAAGGCCATCTCTATCTTTGATAAATTAGAAAGACAAGATGCTATCGATGCCTTGAAGAAGGAAATCATCGATGATTATGATTCTAGGGAATATGAAGATGAACATGACCACAAGATGGCCATGCTTATGGTAAATGATATCCTAGAAGGAATGGTCGCTGCCGAAGTTAGGCGTTTAATCACCGAAGACAAGGTTAGACCAGATGGAAGAAAAGTTGATGAAATACGTCCTCTAGATTGCCAAGTCGACTTACTACCACGTGCCCATGGAAGTGCTATGTTCACCCGTGGACAAACTCAAGTCATTGGAACTACAACTTTAGGGCCTCTTTCTGATAAGCAATTAATTGATAATCTTACCGGCGAGACCGAAAGAAGATTCATGCATCATTATAACTTCCCACCATATTCTGTTGGTGAAATTGGAAGAATGGGTGCTCCAGGAAGAAGGGAAATCGGACATGGTAAATTAGGCGAAAGAGCCTTATCTTATGTCCTTCCAAGCGAAGAAGAATTCCCATATACAATTAGATGTGTTGCCGATGTTTGCGAATCTAATGGCTCTTCTAGCCAAGCTAGTATCTGCGCTAACTGCATGTCACTTATGGCAGCAGGTGTCCCAATAAAGGGAATTGTCTCTGGCATTGCCATGGGATTAATTACTTCTGGCCCATTAGATGGAAAGCATCCTTATACCATCTTAACCGATATTCAAGGCCTAGAAGATCACTTCGGTGATATGGACTTCAAGTGTGCCGGTACCGAAAAAGGATTGACTGCCCTCCAAATGGATATCAAGATCCACGGTGTTAC
>URTN01000206.1 GCA_900550795.1 uncultured Mollicutes bacterium | reverse complement strand
GGATTCCCTAAACTAGATTATGTATCTACTTCTGGATTTATCGTTATGGAAGTAACTAAAATCGAAGAACATCCATTGAATGCCAAATTAGATATAGTTAGTTTAAAAGATTTAAACAAAGAATATTCTACAGTCACTAGATATAAAAATATCAAAGTAGGTGACCATGTAGTGGCTACTCTAAATGGCGCAAGTAGGCTAAATTGTTCCTTATTTGTTTCTAGGATAGAAAGAAATATCCCAATAGATGTTGAATTAAATTCTCCTTTGGATTTAGGGTTAGGGGATGATTATAAAAATGCCTATATTAGTCAATTGCCTATAGGGTCAGATATATTTAGATAAAGGGTTTATTTATGGAAGAAATAGCAGAAATAACATTAAAAGAGCAAGGGAAGATCTCTAGGATTACCGACAAGACATTCAAACTTGATCCAAGGATTGGAGAAGGGTTTTATAGCGCTTCTTATTTCCTTAAATCAAGGAAGATAGTTAAGGAAAATGTCCCTAACCATATAGTTACCGAACAATGGTTCCAACGTGATGACGACATCATGGTTTGTGGATTAGATGAATGTATTGCTTTAGTCAAGAAATTCGCAGTTAATCCAGAACAATTAGAAATATTAGCCCTTAATGATGGGGACTTAATCTCTAAAAATGAACCCGTATTAAAAATTACTGGCAAATATGAAGATTTTGGATTTTTAGAATCATTGATTGATGGAATATTAGCTAGAAGAAGTAGCGTCGCGACTAATACGATGAGGACAGTACGCGCCTTAAGAGGTAAGGCGACTTTCTCAATGGCAGATAGGCAAGATGATTATTTAACCCAGGCAGGGGATGGCTATGCAACTTATGTTGGGGGGATAAAGGCTTTCTCGACTGATGCACAAGGTAGCTGGGTAAATAAAAAAGGGATGGGAACCATGCCTCATGCTTTAATCCAAATATGTGGGGGAGATGTCATTAAGGCCGCTAGCCTATATGCAAAAACCTTCCCAAATGAAAAAGTAACTGCATTAATTGACTATAATAACAATGTTACAGTCGATGCGATTAAGTTAGCTAAGGCTCTTGGACATAAACTAAACGCGATTAGGGTCGATACATCTAAAGCCTTGGTTGACCATTATTTTGATGATAAGGATACGACTGGATTTGATCCACATGGGGTTTGCAAGCAACTTATCTATGCCTTAAGAGATGAACTAGACAAGAATGGATTCGAATATGTAAAGATAGTCGTTTCCAGCGGATTTGGTCCAGAAAAGATTGATGAATGGACTAAAGAGAATGTCCCTGTCGATATGTATGGGGTTGGTACTTATCTATGTAGGAATACCACCTGCGGATTCACTGGGGATTTAGTTGAATTAGACGGCAAGCCGGAGGCTAAAGAAGGAAGACATAATATCCCTTCAACTAGGTTAATGAAAGTAGATTTATCATCCTTATAATATATATAGATATAAAGGAAGGAAAAAATGCCTTCCTTTTTATATGCCTTAATCATGACTTTAGCGTCAGGGGATGATTTGATAAGTTTTATTAATAGATTGGATAGGTTAGTTAGCTTCACATGTGCATTTATTCTTTTTCACATGTGAATTTCTTTTTTCACATAAACAAAAGAGTAGTTAATGATAGAATAAAATAGCGAAAGGGGTTGCAATGACTTTTCCAGAAAAACTAAGAAAATTAAGGAAAGAAAAAGGCCTAACGCAGGAAGAACTTGCTAATGCAGTATTTGTTTCCAGGACTTTAATAACTAAATATGAAAGCGGTGCAGTTTATCCAACAAAGGAAAATGCCGAAAAACTTGCTCTATATTTTAATATCGAACTCTCTGAGTTAATTGATGATAACGATACTGTTCAATTAGTTTTAAATCAAAGGGATTTATCTAATAAAGTTCATGGAGTGCTGTCTATAATATTAATTTCTATTTGCTCACTATGTTCTTTGCTATCTTTCATTCCTTGCGTAAAAATAAAAATATATGATTACTCAAATGGGTCACCACCTTTTATACGTAGCGATGTTGTTAGTCCGATCAGACTGACATTGAGTAACAATAGTCCTATTGTGCTTATCACTTTAATTACACTGGTTGCAAATTTAGTTTTAGGTACAATCGACTTAAAAATCAGGAAAAACATTTGGATTAAATTAGCAAATTATATTCTGTTTGTAATTAATTTATTTCTGGTTTTCTTCAGCGTTGTCTTTGTTGTTATCTATAGTTCTAATAATTCAATTGATTATATTTAAGGGGAATGAGGGATTCAAAATACGAATTATAAAGTCGATTAATCATCCTTATAATATATATATAGATATAAAG
>URTN01000205.1 GCA_900550795.1 uncultured Mollicutes bacterium | reverse complement strand
ATCTACACGATTGTCGATGGTTTTTTTGTTGCAAATTTCGAATCAAAAGAAGCCTTCACTGCAGTTAATTTGATATTCCCCGTCATCATGATTGTCGCTGGAGTTGGCTTTATGTTTGGAACTGGCGGAAGTGCTTTTGTCGCAGCTTTATTTGGGAAAAAAGAAGACGAAAAAGCCAGGCAAGCATTCTCGATGGTTATTTATTGCTCGATTATTTTAGGGGCAATATTGTCCATCATTTTCTTCTTTTTGGTCGAACCAATTGTTCATGCCTCCGCTTCTGTTAATCCGGATACATCTGCCAAAACAATAGAAAATGCAATTCTATATGGAAAGATAATGATTGCAGGGGAAGTTTTCTTTGTTCTTCAAAACACTTTCCAACCTTTCTTCTCCGTTGCTGAAAAGCCTGGCTTAGGATTTGTCTTTACTCTTGCGGCCGGTCTGAGCAATATGCTGCTAGACTATGTTTTAATTGGAGTACTTCATCTTGGGGTAGCAGGTGCTGCTATTGCTTCCCTTATCGGAATGATGGTTGGGTCAGTTGGCCCATTACTATATTTTAGCTTCAACAAAAAGAACCGTATTTATTTAGGTAAACCTGAATGGAATTTTATCGATTTAGGAAAAATAATGATTAATGGATCAAGCGAATTTGTCTCTTGCATATCTAGTTCAATAGTTACGATGGCCTTTAATATCCAGTTATTAAAATATGTAGGTGAAAATGGGGTATCCGCGTATGGAATAATTATGTATGTCTCCTATGTATTTGCTGCAATATTCATCGGTTATTCAATAGGAATTAGTCCAGTAATTTCTTATAACTACGGTGCTAAAAACAAGAAAGAATTGACTTCCTTATTCAAGAAGAGCTTGATTTTAATTGCCATAGCTGCCTTATGTATGTGGGGTTTAGCAGAAGCCTCATCCGTACCATTCTCAAAAATGTTTTCTAGCGGCTCAGCCGAATTAGAAGCCTTATCAGAAAAGGCCATGAGAATCTATTCTTTCTCCTATTTAATCATGGGCTTTACAATGTTTGGTTCATCTTTCTTTACGGCTTTAAATAACGGATTGATATCCGCAGTTATTTCTATAGCACGTACAGTCGGATTCCAATTATTATTTGTTATTGTCTTACCCTTATTAATGGGTGTAGATGGAATTTGGTGGTCAATAGTCTTTGCAGAAATATGTTCAAATTTAATGACTACAATATTCTTATTGACTAACGCTAAAAAATACGGTTATTACACGAATAAATAAATACACGGGTCGCTTATTTTATTTAATTGGCTTGATAAAGAAACGTCCGTAAACTTGCTTTAATTCGGTGACGCTAACAAAGGCAGTAGGATCTGCTTCCTGGATGATTTTGACAGTAGATTTGATTTCATAAGAAGAAACGACCATCTCGATGATGGTTTTATCTTGCTTGGAGAAAGCTCCGGAGCCATGAATAAGAGTAGCCCCATGTGGTATATTGGCCAATAAGACACTAGCCAAATCAGGGTTAGAAGTAACAACGCTAATCCTGACTTTCTTGTTACGCAAATTAATCGTATCGACAACAAACATGACAACGAGCATATAAAGCACAGAGAACAATACGCACCCAATCATCTTGAAGGCATCGTTATTAGACCAACCCATTTTTGTAACGGTAAGAAGAGTGAATACGGTTATCGTACAACAGTTGATTAATGTTGAATATTTTCCAACAAGAGTCGATTTTTTAATTGAAATATAGTAAGCAACCGTATCGATTCCACCGCTACTAGCATCAATTTTAAAGGTCAAAGCGGTCGATAATCCAACAAAGATTCCGCCAAATATCGCTCTAGATAAAAGCCCTCCATTAGCATCGGCAAATTTAGCAACCGTATCAATCAAGCCTTCTTCAGGAGTGTTGCCTAATAAATTGGTAAGTAACGAAACTTCTGCAACGTTGATTAAAGTAATGATGGCAAACCTTTTCCCAATGCCAAAGAAAGCAAGAAGGAAGATAGGCACGTTTACTGCAAAATATAAAATGCCATACATAAAGTCTTCGAAATTTTGACCATCAGGGAAACCAGGAATAAGCCTTAAAGCTGCAATAATAGTTTGAGATATACCGCTAGCACCGCCGGATACTAATTTTAGTTCGTGGGCAGCCGATAAATAATTAGGAACAAGGAAGCATTTATAGCCAATTGCAAAAGATAATGCCGAAAGAGTCGACACTATAATTGCCCAAGTCCAATTTAATCCTTCTTTTAATACCTTGTGGTCATAAAGGTAATCATTGATTTTAGACCTAACAGTTTTTTTCTTTACCATAATTTAACAGTCAAAAGTATAGCCAAAGTAG
>URTN01000204.1 GCA_900550795.1 uncultured Mollicutes bacterium | reverse complement strand
CCTTTATTTATTGAACACCCTGATAATAATTCATCTTCTAGTTGGATTAATGTATTTCCTCTTCCTTCTTCGCTTTGTCCTTATGTAGATTTATTTGGAAATAGAAACATATCCTTAAGAGTAAAAGAAGACAATAATTTAGGTTATTATTCTGGCATCTTATTAAAAAAATTAGACAAAAAAGACATGCCTGCATCCATCGATATAGATGCCTTTATTTATTCTTTGTTAACTAGTGGTTATAGAAGTTATAGCATGGCTTTGCCTTGCTCTAACGTTGAAGAGTTCTTGCATAAAGAAGAGCCTTATAAGATGGGCGTATTAAAAGGGGATTTCGATCAAGGGTTATTCTTATCGTCAATGTCTTCTTTGCTAAACAATGAACTTTCACTCTCTTTTAATAAGAAGATTTATGAATTGATCCGTCATTACCCTTTCTTTTTCTCAACTTCAATTATAGTAAGCGGCTTCTACATTTATAGAAGACTTAAACCAGGTGTCGTTAGTTCAAATTTTGGGCTATCAAATTGCAAGGGAATTTATAGCCTAATTAACGAAAATAATCGACTCATGGATGTATCTAACGCTTCTTTCAATGGTTTGAAAGTAGCTTTTGATTACCTCTCAAATCAATATTAATTTGTTTCATTATCCATCTTATGTTTGCTCTTTTTGGAACCTTGGATTTTTTAAAAATTGTTAGTCCTAGTGCAAAACTTGATTGACTATCTTTAAAAGATAGACTTTAATTAGTAGCGGTTTTCCAAAACTTTCTACGAGGTAAAAATATGAATTCAAGTAACTCAATGCGTAATTATGAAGTCATGAGACCAATAAATGTTGTTATATTTTTGGTTCTTTTATGCGGATTTGGCGCTTTAGGAATCTATTATGGCGGATTAGTCACCCCATTCATTTTGTTAGGCAAAGGTGCTGTCGTTAATTTGCCAACTACTAGCTAC
The DNA here is from genome assembly GCA_900550795.1 of uncultured Mollicutes bacterium. Taxonomy (GTDB): domain Bacteria; phylum Bacillota_I; class Bacilli_A; order RFN20; family CAG-826; genus Alloenteromonas. Next base: position 1,401 of record URTN01000204.1, on the reverse strand, counting down.
GCTCTTAACTTAATGTTAGGTGCAATCGGATTTGCTGGATTCGCCATTTCTTTATATGGCTTTATTGTTTCTTTGATTTCGATTGTTAAAAGAAATGATGACTATACAGTTAAGGCCTTTGCTTCCTATATTGCCTTAGGATATGTTGCCTGCGTTGCTTTCTTCTTGAATGCTGCTTGGGTTTATAGACTTACCACTACAAATAATGGTTATAACGAATTCGGCTACATCATCACTTTATATGTCATTGCCCTTATTGTTTTATTAATTGCCACTAACGTTCCGCTTGTTAAATTATTCGGTGAAGAAAAGACTGCAAACAAGACCATGAAGACAATAGCAGGGGCTGCATTTGCCGTTAACTTCGGCCTTTGCCTCCCTGTTGCTTTAACTTATTTCTCCGTTCTTGGAAAAGTATTCAATCAATCTTCGGTCATTACTATGAAATTAGGCGTCTATTCCTTATTGACCTTAGTTGCTACTTTAGTTTCCTTGGCTGCTTTCATTATGTTTGAAAAAGCTGATAAGCAAGGAAAGGAAGGCAAGGCTGGCTTCTATCTATTTGGTCTTTCTACTTTAGTTGATGCCGGTGCCCTTATTACTTGTGGTGTCTTCTCAACTCTATATTCCAAAATCAAAGTCAACTTCATGTCTGCAAATCTAGAATTTGCCTATAGCACTGAATTTGCTGTTATGTCCTATATCCTTGGGATATTGCTTGTCTTAGCTTGTGTCGGAGTTGTTATATATTCAATCGTTCCACATAAGAAAAAGGCTATAGAAACTAATTTCTAATAAATAATTAGTAATTATGGGTGCCAGCAAGGTGCCCTTTTTATTTGTTTATAAAATCCCTATCTACTTTAATAATTTCATCATAAGAAGAAAGGACTTCTTCGCTAGGTTCTTCAAATTGGCTATTAAGCCTTTTCATCACATCTAAGGGGACAATTCTATTTTGTTCTCTTTCTTCATTTTGCTTTAGACATTGTTTAAATGGTAGTGGAAACAAAACTAATATATGTTTATCAAAGATAGGAGTGTTATCAAAATAAAACATCCTGAATTTGTTTTCTAAATTGGTAGCGTCAGCAATAACGGTAGAATCCTCGTTATTTAACGCGTAGTCATTTATTCTTTTTAAGAAAGTATCCCAAACTAGCTTTTCATTTGAGAAGTTTTGCACCCCTCCAAATAACTCAAGTCTTAGTTCATCGCTAGAGACTATAAAAACATTTTTATGGCTTTGTTTATATAGATTTGCCCATGTTGATTTTCCTGAGCCTGGGATTGCAGAAAGTAGATAGAAAGTTTTCACCTTCATATCCTAGACTTTGTAAACTCTTCTTTCCATACTAACTTTGGTTTATAAGATTCTTTTTATCTAAAAAATATATTTTT
>URTN01000203.1 GCA_900550795.1 uncultured Mollicutes bacterium | reverse complement strand
TTGAATTTTAATATGAAGTTCCTAGAATTAGGCAGGTATGAACGAAGAAGAAACAATCCAAGCTATAAAAGCTACATTAGAAAAAGTACGTCCCTTCCTCCAACGCGATGGCGGGGATATTGATTATATAGGATATAGGGACGGGATAGTCTATGTCGCTATGGTAGGAGCCTGCGAAGGCTGTTCTTTAGCAGATAATGATATCTCGGCCGGAGTTGAGATTATCCTTATGGAAGAAGTTCCTGGAGTAATTGGAGTTAGAACTACCGATGTTCCTGCCGATTTGCTTCAACAATATATCGAGAATAAAGAAAAAGAAGCTACCAAGTAGCCTCATTCCCCAATCAATAGATTTTCTTTTTTATTGGCTAATATATAACCATTCCTATTATATACATCAACCCTGTTATAGGTCATTTTCTTGCCGTTAGGTTCGACCATGACTCCACCGGCTTCAGTTAATATTAAGTCCCCTGCTGCAACATCCCATTCCTTAGTTCCGCTAGAATTCCTATAGAAATAATCATATACACCTTCGGCAATACGGCAGAATTTAAGGGCGCTTCCGACAGGGGTAATTTCTTTTTCAAACTTAGATGCATTCCTTTGATAGAAGGCTTCTTCTACTTTATTAAAGAAAGAGATGGATCTAATCGCATGTAATGGGAAATCTTTATTGGAGACATGTATTCTTTTAACGGTTCCGTCTTTAGATATTTTATAAGCCCCTTCACCTTTAATCGCATAGAAAGTCTCATCTAGCATTGGAACATTAATAACTCCTACGACGACTTCATGGTTATGAACCAAGGCAATATTCGTACAGAATTCGCCATTCCTAGAAACAAATTCCTTTGTCCCGTCGACTGGGTCAACAACCCAGATGTCTTCCATATCAAGTCTTTCTTTTGTATCAATTGATTCTTCGGTAAGGAAGCCAATATGAGGGAAAGCAGATAATTCTTTCCTAATTAAGGCATCAGCTTTCTTATCCGCGATGGTAACAGGAGAATTATCATCTTTTATCTCGACTTCAAAATTAGTCGCATAGACTTCCTTAATGACGACTTCGGCATCTTTAGCAGCATTTATCATGGCTTTTAGGTGTTCTTGATACATATAAATTCCTTCTTTCTATTTAAGTATACTCTTTAATAAGGCCATACTCTCCAAGACTTTTTCAAAACATAGGTTATCTTTATGCAAAGTTATCCCAGAGGCAAATTCATGACCCCCACCGCCGAATTCCTGGGCGGTTTTTATTACGGGGTAAAGTTTATTTGACCTAAGTTCTACTCGATAATCACCATTTTCGTCTTCACAAAAATAAACAAAGCAATGACAAGGGTAGATTCCTGCAATTGTATTCACCAGGCAAGAAGCCTCTTCAAATGAAATATCAAAGGAAAGATATTCGTTCCTTTTGATTATTAGGTATGTAACGTCTTTATATGATTTAGCATTTTCCCTCATATAACGTTTAAAGGCTTTAATTTCATCTTTATCATGAAAAGCTATATTGATAATTGAAACAGGATCTGCACCTAATTTAATTAAATCCCTAGCAATTTCAAATGAACGGGCATTAGTCCCATAGAATACGAATTTTCCTGAATCAGTGATTAATCCTAAATATAAGGCAGATGCGCATGTCTTGTTTATTGGATAATCATATTTTATTAAGAAATCATAGATAATCTCTGCACAGGCAATCCTAGATTCATCTACATAACTTAGATATGGAAATTCCTCTCCGACTTTATTTTTGCAGTGATGGTCAAATTTAATGCAGTCCTTACACTTATTTATCGCTTTGCTTTCGACTCGATTTAAACAAGATACATCTACTAAAATCCCTAAATCATAACTAGGTTCACTGTCTATATCCATATTAGATATAGAAGAATAGAAATTAGGTAATCCAGTTCCAAGGCAAATAACTTTTTTATCTGGGTATTTTAAAGCAATGGCCTCTTTTAAACCAATTTGGCATCCATAACAATCCCCATCAGGTAAGCAATGTCCGAATATGGCGATTGTCTTTGCTTGTCTAATTTTTATTTCAATCAAATCTAACTCATTCATATGGAAGTAGATTAGAATACCTTCTTTTTCATTAATTAACAAATAAAAATGCTTTATATACTTAAAAAGCCCCCATAAGGAGGCTAATAGCGACTAGATTAAATTAATAATCATTGGATGGGTTCTTTCCCATTCCAACTAATTCAGCAGCTTCGTTGTCGTTAGAAGAATCGTCATTTTCTTCCTCTTCTTCAGAGGCTGCATCACCGCTAACAAGACCTTCAACGGATTTGTTGTAGTCTTTTTCTTCGGCTAGGTCGACTTCGTCCATGTCGCTTTCGTTGACATCGCTATAG
>URTN01000202.1 GCA_900550795.1 uncultured Mollicutes bacterium | reverse complement strand
AAAATAAAAACTTTACTAGACTTAAGCTACTTTTTAGTGGTTTAATAAATGACCTACATAGCTAAATATAGTAGCTCTAAAGGTCAACTACCGAGGCAAAATATGATTGATTTACATTTACACTTGGACGGCTCTTTAAGCATAGATGATATGCTTGCTTTAGCCAAAATGAACCATGTCGATGAAAATACTATCCTAAAAGAGAAAATCCATGCCGATGAAGAAATAAAGAGTCTTGATGATTATCTATCTAGATTCGAACTTCCTTTATCATTGCTTCAAAATGCTGCTTCGATTACTTTTGCAACATATTCATTATTCAAAAGACTAAGCGAGCAAGGGCTTATTTATGCTGAGGTTAGGCTAGCACCTTCATTAATGACTAGAAATGGCTTGAGTCAACATCAAGTAGTAGCAGCTTCCATTAAAGGATTAGAAATGGCAAAGGATGAAACTCTTATGCCAGGACAATTAATCCTTTCTTGCATGAGATGCGTTGATTTAGCAACCAATCTAGAAACAATCGAAGTAGCTAAATATTTCTTTAAGAAAGGTGTATGTGGAGTTGATTTAGCAGGTTCTGAATCTTCTTTTGATACTAATTTATTTAAGGAAGTATTCGAGAAAGCCAATCAATATGATTTGCCTATTACAATTCATGCTGGAGAAGCTAGTGGACCAAGCTCGGTCTGGGATGCAATAAAAATGGGTGCAAGACGAATCGGACATGGAGTCAGGTCAATTGAAGATCCTATGTTAATGGAATTTCTAGCCACCACCAAGATTCCTCTTGAATTATGCCCTACTAGCGAAGTTGATACCCATGCTATTGATTCTTATTCTTCTTTACCTATTAGACAATTCATGAAGAAGGGAATAATAGTTACTATCAATACCGATGACATGACTATTTCTAATATAACTTTAGAAAAAGAATACAAGAAACTAATAAATACCTTCAAATTAAGTGAAGATGAAGTAAAGACATTGATCAAGAATTCAATCAAAGCGTCTTTCCTTGAGGAAGATCAAAAAGACTATCTATTAGAAATATTGGAGAAGAAATATGGACAACAACGAAATGAATAAAAAACCCTTTTTGGATGGATTTTTTAAATTCTCTTCTAGGGGCGGATCATTTAAATCTGATGTAATCGCTGGGATAGTTACATTCCTAGCAATGTGTTACATATTGCCAGTAAATGCCGGGATTCTTAGCGATGCCGGAATGAGCCAATTCGGGGTATATGCCTCAACTGGATTAGTATCGGCCTTAGCTTGTTTAATCATGGGATTTGTTGCCAATGCTCCAATTGCTTTAAGTGCAGGTATGGGATTAAATGCCTTCTTTACCTATACGATTTGCCTTCAATTAGGATATTCTTGGCAAGAAGCGATGATAGTTTTATTCATTACAGGCATCATCTTCTTTTCTTTCTCGTTAACTCCAATTAGAAGAAAGATAATCGCCGCTTTCCCAAATGACTTAAAGCGAATCATCTCAGCTGGATTAGGCGCTTTTATTGCCTTTGTCGGATTGAATAAATCTCAAATTATAGTATCTTCCCCTTCTACTTTAGTTACCTTAGGAAGTTTATCTAGCCCAGGAGTAATTATTTGTATAGCAGGTGTATTCCTTGTATTCTTTTTGTCAAATCTAAAGACAAAGCATACATGGATTAATTCATTAGCAGTTCCCATGACTATGTTTTTAGTAGCAATTACTGGCTATATCATCACTTGCTGTGGGGTCAATGATCCAACATTGCCAAATATCCATATAAACCAGAACTGGGGAATCCATGATTATGATAAAGTAGTCTTCTTTGGATTCTTAGATAAATCCAATTCAAATTCATTCCTAGATATGTTAGGAAAGATATTCTCTAATCCTGCAACATATGGGATTATATTCTCCTTGATATTTGTTAATTTATTCGATACCACTGCTACATTAATGGCAGTAGGAAGAAGCACTGGCGTTGCTGATGAAAATGGCAACTTAACAAATAATAGGGCCATCATGGCCGATGCAATCGGGGCATTAGTATGTGCTCCTCTTGGCACTTGTACAGTTACTTCTTTTGCAGAAAGTGCGATAGGAGTTGCTTCTGGAGCCAGGACTGGGCTAGCCGCTATTGTAACAGGATTATTGTTCCTATTATCTTCATTTGTCTATCCAGTATTCGAATTATTCACCGCCCCTAGCGTTTATGGATTGGCCCTTATTTCAGTCGGGGGACTTATATTCTCTTCTAACCTAGCCGAATTAAATTGGAAAGAGGTCGAGATTGGTTTCTCCGCCTTTGTTACAATTGTCCTAATTATATTGACCTATTCTCTTACTAATGGGATTGGATTTGGTCTATTGACCTATATAGTAATTTCC
>URTN01000201.1 GCA_900550795.1 uncultured Mollicutes bacterium | reverse complement strand
CTTAATACACCTTTTTTCATATCTTTCTCCTTTTATTTCAAATTAGAAGCCGAATCAATCCAAACAAATGTAGATGGATTGGAATTATTGGTCTGAACTTCATTTACTTTCATTGTTGAATCTAGTTTCGTAAATTCAGGGTTAAATAAAGAACAGGTAAATCCAATGTCCTTATCTTTGTATGTGGAAGAAACCCCATCTAAAGGCAAGCTAACAACCAGATATTCAGAAGATACCTCTAAAGTAATTCCAGCCTGCAAAATAGCCTTGTTTTTGTTATCTGGGCCTAACATAAAGTAATCTTTAACAGTCTTTTCTTTTAGTTTTATTCTTAAGCACCAAGTAGAGTTATTTCTAGTGGTAGAATCCTTACTAGAGGCGTCGAAATAGAAGGTGATTGAATAATTACTCATTAAAGTCTCATCAACGGCCTTGACCCTTAATTTAAGGGTATTTTCTTTTCTATAAACATCGACTGGATTGTCTTTAATTAGACCAACAGAAGTTAGATATGGAGTCGTATCTTTTATTGGATCATAATCATTAGAGAATAATTCCCCACTAGAATCAATCCAGGCGAATGTAGATGGGTTTGACATGCTCGCCTTGCCGTTCTCGCTAGTCATTGTAACCATTACTTTTTGAGTAGTTAAATCAGCCGAAGCAAGAGCAAATGCAACAGGCTTAGAAACATATTTTTCGTTGATTAATGACAATGAATAGCAAAGATACATATATCTATCATCAACCATTACAGATAACTTGTTTTTGCTAGCGACATCTTTGTTTAGATTTGGGCCGCCTAAATAGAAGAAATTGCTAACTCCTCCAACTGGAGTAAGTCTTATACACCAAGAATTTTCATCTCTAACAGTTTTTCCATATTCTCCGCCATCGAAATAGAACCAATAAGCTGAATTTTCACCCCATCCAGCTCCTTTATTGTCTAACCTAAAGGCAACCTCATCATCTTTTCTAAATACACCTATATCAATTTCTGGGTGATTAGCAGAAGTGGTATTTCCTGCTTTTAAACTACCATATCCCAATTTATATTCATGGGCATCCTTTGTTTCATCATAAGTAGGAACAGGAGGGACAGAAAGGCTATTTTTATCGTAAATAAAATAAGTATCTGGCTTTTGCGGATTAGCAAAATTACCCTTATAAGTTAATCCATACCACATCTTTGAATTAGTAGTCTTTGATGAATATTTATCAACTAATCCAAAAGCAACTCCAATCTTGGTATCGCGTTCGATTCCTATTTGCTTATAAGGAATAGACATTTCAATTGAATAGCCTTCATCTACATCATCTTCCTTATTCATCGTTCCGTTTAGAATGGCTTCATATTGGACTAATCCAGTCCAGGAAGACCAACCAGATCCATTTCCAACCAAAACACGGGTCTTATTATGGATTCCAAGATTAATTTGATAATCATCAGATTGAGGACGCTCACCTCCGTTTAGAAGGGTGTCTAGATATATTTCTACGGAGTCGCTTAAGGAAACGTTATTGCCGTTATCATTGCCAACTGTTAATAAGTTTGGATCGGTAACTTTAACAAATACACATAGTTCCTTTTCGCCTCTATAGAGCTTAAAATCAGCCCTATATCTTTGGCTTTCTGTGTTATTAGATGATTTTGATTGATAGGTTATTGAATAAATAGGGGAAGCGTATTCGCTTTTCCAAGCTTCTTCATCATCTTTCCCATCAATATTTAATTCAGGATTTTCAAAATTACCGTTATAAGAGAAAGCATCATGACTATCCATATAAGGGTCATCTACTTTTATCCCGCAGGAAGCAAGTAAAGAAGAAAGCAAAATCATTAGAAGTAGTTTACGTTTCATAAATTGCCTCCAAAAATAGCTAAATCGGTTGATGTAGCACCCTTAACAATTACATAAATCAAGCAAAATAGGACGATTGCTAAAATCAAAGAGGCCCAAACAGCTACAACAATAACATTTCTTTTCATAAAACCCTCCTTGCTTTGAAATCACTAAATTCAACATTAGAATTTTCGCTTCGATAAAGTCCATCGCGTCCAAAAGTATTTAACGAAGGATAATAAATGCTAAACACCAAGGAATCGTCTAGATAGATATTTAATAAAGAATCTTTGTAACTAACCCTTAATGAATATTCTTTATTCTCTTCGATAGGAAGTGGCTTATCAAAAATCCTCGTGGCCTTATATCTATAATCATCAATTACTAAAAGTTTATTCCTAAATCCTACAAATAAACCATTTAAATGATGTCTGCATTGAATCGTATCTTTAGAAAAGGAAGTTACATTTAACAAGATCCCTGCTTCTGAATAAGGGGTAAAACCTTTATTAACAATCTTAACGCTTATTTCGTTATTTCCTTCGGTTTCA
>URTN01000200.1 GCA_900550795.1 uncultured Mollicutes bacterium | reverse complement strand
TTCTTAATTCAATATTTTGGATAATCGACAATCCTAGAAGGTTTTGATTTTGCGTCGTCAATTTAAATACGTAGCGAATGGGGTGAATATGATTTTCGTTTAAGTTTCTAAAATAATGACGGTAAGTTTGTCATCAATAATAGTAAACTGGACAATATCGCTTTGGCATTCTTTAAATGTAATTATTTTTTCTATAGAAATAAAAAATCGTTGAATTAAAGTTATATACTCAAAAGTTAGTAACTTTGAAGTATATAAAGTTTAGTTGAGCAATTTATTAAGCAATGGATATAACTTTTCGGCCATTTTCTGGAAGCCTAATGAATTTGGGTGGCCATTATCTATTGTTCCACATTCGTTATTATCACCGAAACATCCATAACAATCTATTAGGTAAATATTGTTATCTCCATCTTTTTTGGCTTTTTCTATTGTTTCTAGAATTACTTCCCTGCGTGCTTTATTAACTAGTCTATCTTTCCAAGCTTCAAAAGCAGGCATCGTCATCATTATTATAGGAGTAGTTGGGCTGGCTTCCCTTATTGTTTTATATAATGGGTAATGTGTTTTTCTTAAATAATCTGCATCAGGAGCGTTATGGTCATAATCTAAAACGAATATTGAGGCATCTATTTTAGATAGATAATCCGCGACTTCTTTTTCGGCTTTGGCGTTTCCTGATAAACCATAATTAATAAAATCAAAATCAAGCATCCTAGATAATTTAGAAATATAGTCATCTCCAGGCTTACTAGCGCATGCTCCTTGGGTAATCGAAGAGCCATAAAAGACTATCGGTTTCTTATGTTTATAGGGCGAGGCTTCTAGTAATGATGAGTCATCTTTTAAGCCGACGTAGATATTATTAAGAGCACTATAAAGAGGAAGGTAGAGTTCAACTTCATATTCATTTTCTTTATTTGGCCTTATTATTCCATCAAAAATGATTTTCCCATTCCCGTTTAGGTTTGGATCTGCTTTGGTTAACTGACTATAACTAGGAGCAATGCAACCTATATATTCTTTATTAACAAATATAGAAACTCCATTCTTGCCAAATATCGTCATATGGGAAAACGGTTCATCAAAAGGCTCTTCAACTTGAAGGGCAATATATGGGGAATTAGTTTTGAATCTAATTCTCCTCCGGCAGTATTTTTAGCCAGAAAGGCTACATTTTCATTTATCGATGCAGCAAATTCTTTTGCTAAACGACGGAATAAGCCTTCTTCTTTAGAATAAATGACCCCATGGATAGAAAAAGGTTTATTTAGAACTGAATGCCATTTTATATCGCTAGGACACTCGAATGTTGTATCGAAATTCTTATCTACTTCATTGATTTTCATGTTTAATCCTACTTTCTAACTGTTTGTAAAGGAGCATTTAACGGTTCTATTCTAAGATTAGGCTTATTTTGCTTCAATTAATTACCTATATTAAAAATCACCCTTATTGCTAAGAGTGATGTTTTAATAAATGATTATTTATTCTTTTTCGACATTTAAGGCATTGCTAAGTTTTTCGATTAATTTATTTTCAGCAAGCCTAGATGCCTCTAAGATAGTTTCGGTAAATGTAGGTGAATCAGATTTGCCATGGCATTTTAAGACTATTTTCTTGCAACCTAATAATGGGGCACAGGCCTTTTTAGCATAATTGAATGGCTCTTTTACTTTCTTTAATCCTTTTAGTTGAAGGAGTGCGCCTAATTTAGTGAAGATATTTTTATATAAGGCCTCTTTAAATAAATCAGAGATATAGTAGCAGGCTTCTTCCGTGGCTTTTAAGAAGACGTTTCCCCAGAAACCATCACAGACAATGGCATCGGCTTCTCCTTTTAATACATGGTCTCCTTCGATATTGCCAACAAAATTGATATTTGCTTCTTTTAATAAATTGAATGTTTCTTTAGCAAGTTCATTTCCTTTTCCTTCTTCTGAACCAACATTTAATAATCCAATCCTAGGATTTTTAATGCCGTTTAGTTTTAGATAAGTATCCGCCATCAAGGCAAATTGAAGTAAATATGAAGCCTTGCAATCCATATTCGCACCAACATCGACTAATCTAATTAATTTTCCAGTTCTAGTTGGTAATGTTGCCATTAAAGCAGGACGTTCAACTCCTTTTAGTCTCCCTAAACGTAATACTCCACCAGTTAAAATAGCACCAGTTGGGCCAGCGGAAACAAATGCATCTACATTATCTATTTTTCTAAGGTTTTCATAGCCAACTGCTAAAGAAGAATCTGGCTTTTGCTTTAAGAATAATGCGGGGTGATCGGTATTTAAAACAGCAGTAGGTGCATTAATTATCTCAACTCTATTTGGATCATAATCATTGCCTAATCCGGTTTTGATTTCATTTTCATCGCCTAATAAGACTAGGTTAATGGA
>URTN01000199.1 GCA_900550795.1 uncultured Mollicutes bacterium | reverse complement strand
AATAAACCCATAAGTGGATCTTGGAAAAGTAGGCATTTTGCTAAGCCGTCTGTATTTAATAATCTTTCATTATTTTTATATGCAGTCGAACAAGCATCGAAAAGAAGGAAATCATCGAAGGATAAATTTAATTCTTCTTTGAATTTGTCTTTTATTATTTGATGGTCAAAGTTACCTTTAGCGAATTCTTTCGCGGCGAATAAAACTGGCAAGACCATAAATGGAGAGGTCTCTCTTCCATCATCTCCCCATAAAGTTATTAGGTAGTTTGAAACTGGTGATTTCTTCATTGCCTTAAAAGAAATCTCGGTGCTTTCTAATGATTTTAAGTTTGTTGGGGTATATCCTTTCCAGCAACATGCTCCTCCTACAAACCAGACATCTCTATTGAAGTTCTTAAAATAATCAAGGAAGAATTCGCAGTTTTCCTGTTCCCTAACGCAGTAATCCCAATAAGCTGGTTCAACATTTTTTGGTAATTGAACATTCTGTGACTTAAGCTTTGCTACATCAGGTTTCTTATCTAAATAATGCCCATCATTAACCATACGTACGAACATATCGCCCCACATATGGCAGCTAAAACCATATTTCTCTGCTATTTTAGATACTTTATCCAAATGGCGAATCATGATGCTAGTTTGATCTTCGTATCCATTCTTTCTTAAGAAGTTGCCTCTACCTAAGTTATAGGCTTCATCCATCCCGATGTTTAGATGTTTAGAAGAAAATGCCTCCCTAGCTGTAGCAATCATATCCTCGATAAATTCATATGTTTTTGGATCATCTACCATCAAGATATCATCAATATCTAGCATTGGGATGAAATCCTTTTGTTTTGATGGATTAGTAAAATGTGCCAAAGTCTGAATGCATGGGATTAATTCAATGTTCTTGCTTAAACAATATTGGTCTATTTCTTTTATTTCTTCAATGGAATAAGCACCCCTCATATAGCCAAAATAAGGACGATCTTTAAGTTTATATATATCCTCGCTATAGAGTTCTAAAGTGTCGTAACCTAACCTTGAAATCAAGTCGATAAAAGGAAATAGAGTTTCCTTTTTCATGACTCCATTTCTAGATACATCAAGCATCACGCCAAAATGTTTGAAACCATCCATATGTATAACCTCAATGAAAGTATATCCAATCTAGAGAAAGAAAAAAGAACAACAAAAAGAAATGTAAAATGGTAGGACAAACTTTTAAAGAAAGATATCTATAAGGCTTTAATTCTCTAAAAGAATCTGCATTGAAATGAATTCTTTAAATCTAGGCAAAGCAAAAGATACTTTCCCTCTTTGCTTTGATTCAATAATGCCTTTGTCCATTAATCGTTTTTTATAGACTTGGAAACCCCCATTGGTCAATTTTAACGAGGACATTATGTCTTTATTTGAATTTGATTTGGCCATTTCCTTTAGAAATTCTCTTTCTTTTCCTGTTAGATTTTCCCAAATTAATGTATATGAATTCTCATTTAGTTTTAAATCATATTCCTTGATTACATTGCTATTAATTCCGTTCTTATATAAAAGGGAGCCCAATAGCTGATACCCATAAGCATATCCATTAGTCATCTTGGCATATTTTGCTGCAGTTTTATCGTCCATCGAGAATATATTTCCGTATGAATATGCAATAGAAGTCAAATTCAATGGCTTAAGATTTAGTTTCGGAGCCCTAAGGAAAAAGGTTAAACTCTTGTCTTTTTCTAATTCAGAGACATTTTCATAAAGTCCGCTCATCAAAAGAAATACGGGATACCCCTCTCTAATTAATTGCTGGTATGTATAGGCAAAACTTTTCATCTTTTCGCTAGGAGAAACATCATCAATTGTAACTAATACCTTCTTCCCCTTCTTTTTCAGATACTCAAGCATTCTCTCAATCAAAGCAAAAATATTGTTAATCTGAGTTTTTCCTTTAATTGAAAAAGTCACTCCCTTAAAGGAAAATGAAAATTCAGGTTGTAAAAACAATTTAAAAAGCTTTCCTTGCTCGTATAGTTTTGAGGCGAATTGTTCTTCCAAATTATTAAATGGATTTAAATCAACGCATAAAAACCCAGAATCGTTAAATTCATGCTTTAAATATGTAAGTAATGCAGTCTTTCCAGATCCTCTAGGACCCGTAATGATAAATACTTTAGTTTCTGGCGTTTCATCTAAAAACGCAGTCTTTACTATATCAACATCTTTCTCTCTGCTGATAGGGTTTTGAGGAACTCCAGTAAATTTAACGCTAAAGGGGTCAGTCATATTTTTGCCTCCATAACTACTTTACCATATTTTTGTCATTCTTATATTTTTTTGTCATTGTTTGTCATTCGTTGTCATTGTTTGTCATTTGAAAAACTATTTGTCAATCCGAGGAAAACTATAAAAAGGCGATAGATTCATAAACCCACCGCCTTAAATCATTTATTTTTACTTATAATTAAGC
>URTN01000198.1 GCA_900550795.1 uncultured Mollicutes bacterium | reverse complement strand
TTCTAATGATGGGCATGTATTTGAAACTGAAAGCAATAACCACCGTTTCTATGCCCCAAGTTTTGATTCTAGCGATAGATTTATAAATAAAGGCACGACAAAAGAAGAGAATCTCTCCAAAAGCGAAATCTCAACAAAAGTATGTTTAAAATGCGGATATATAAATCCTAAAGATGCTAAATTTTGTTCCCAGTGTGGGAATGAATTTAAATCCTAATTATCCTTCAAGGGTTTTAAAGGAACATAAGTCTTTATTAAGCAAAGGCAAAGATCTTTTAATTCAAAGCTAGAGGAAGGGAAGATATACCCTTCCCCTTCTCCATCTTCTTTATCCATAATCTCAAAATCCTCGGCTATATCGAGGGTTTTTTTAAACGGTTCACAGGTAAGTGAATCTGAAAGGATTACATCTGCCTTAACTAATACATTAGCCCTTAGATAATTATCTTCGTCACGGTAAAAATATCCATTGATATTAGAAGAAGTTACTTCCAATAAAGGATAAAGCTTAATGCATTCTTCTTTTGAATAGGAAAAATCTTCATCGAATTCAAGATCTTTATTTATTAAGACACTAGATTTAAAGATAATCATTTCCTAATCTCGCAATGTAACTTAGCAAGGGCATCAATTGCTTTAGCAATCGCTAAGTTAGCCTCTTCATCAGTAAGAGTCTTATTTTGGTCAAGCAAGGTGATCCTTATAGCCATTGATTTTTGTCCCTTTAATAAACTAGCACCTTCATAAATATCAAAAGCCTCAACATTTTTGATCAAGGAAGATGACTTGCCTACTTCCTTTTTAATCATGGCTAGGCTAGTTTCTTTCGGGCAAAGGAAAGCTAAATCTCTTGTAACGAATGGGAATTTATTTGGAATAATGGCTTTTGGAGCGCTCGATTTGACACTTAATAAGGCAGTCAAATCTAGTTCAAGTACAATAGCATTCTTCAAACCATATTCTTTTAATCTATTTGGATGTAATTCGCCTAAGACTCCAACTAATTTATTATCAATCCTAACTGAAGCACTCTTTCCAGGATGAAGTTCTTCTAAAGCGGATTCATATCTAAGGAAATTGATTCTATTTGGAGTGATATTCAAATAATCTACTATTCCTTCTAATATTCCCTTGGCATCATAGAAATCATATGGTTTAGCTTCTAATAATCCCCTATTTAATTTATTCCCGCTTAAAACTATGCCCAAGTGAGTTCCTTTATATTTAGGGGTATCGATATCAGAAACTTCGAAGACACCTAGATCCTTATTTTGTCTAGAAGCGTTATAGACAATAGTCTCAAGCAAAGACAAAGTAAGTCCTTTTCTAACTACACTTCTATCTTCACTCATTGGATTAGAAAGAACATAGGCTTCTTCATTATGGAAGAAATTGAATCTATCTTTATTCTTCTTGCTAATTAATGTATAGGTAAGAACTTCATCTAAACCTAAAGAAGTTAGATAACGTCTTATATGTCTTTTCTTTTCTTGATTTGGAGTCAATCCAGTTAATGATAACTTGGTTGTTGGAAGAGTAGAAACAACATTTTCATAACCTAATATACGGATGACTTCTTCGCTTAAATCCGCTTTTGTATCTATATCTAGCCTATATAAAGGTACTAAGAAAGTAAGCTTATTATCCTTATCTTCTTTCAATTTGAAATAATCTCTTTCTAAGGTTTTTATGATTGTATCCTTACCAAAAGAAGTACCCAATCTAGAATCGATATAATTTGCATCAAGGCTAATCTCATCTTGTTTAGTCTTAATTGATCCATAATTATTTAAAATAGAAATCGAAGAAGCTTCTCCTAATTCCTTTAGATAATATAAGCAGGCATCGATAGCCTTCTTTTGATAGGAAGAAGATATTCCTTTTACAAAACGCAAACTCGAATCGCTAGAAAGTCCGATTCTAGAAGAAGTATGACGGATTGGGGCACCTTTGAAATAGGCAGCTTCGATAACAATATTCTTGCTAGATTGATCTACCATGCATTCTTTTGAAGTCATAATACCAGCTAGACACATGACTTCATTTTCGTTAGTAACACACAAATCACCTTTTTGGAGTTTATATGTATTATCATCCATGGCGACAAAATCGCCTTCGATATCATCTTTTACAATCAATGATTTAGAATGGAGTTTATCCAAATCATACATATTGATTGGCTGGCCTGTAATAAGCATGACTAGGTTGCCGATATCAACAACATTATTAATAGACCTAATCCCACATCCATTCAATAAGGATACTAACCAGGTTAGTGATGGTTTTGTCTTGACGTTTCTAGCAATACCGCCATAGAAAATCGAGCAATTTGGAGTCTCTGAGCCCAAAGTGAAATCATTATCGATATCCTTGACTTCAGGATATTCATCGATATTGACTTCTTTTTCAAATAAACATCCAACTTCTAGGGCAACATTAGACAAAGAATATAGATCTGGACGGTTT
>URTN01000197.1 GCA_900550795.1 uncultured Mollicutes bacterium | reverse complement strand
CTTCCCAACTGGCGACATAGCTTCAAAAGATGACCAAGGTTACTATTTCATCAAAGGAAGAATCAAAGACACAATTATTCTTTCTAATGGGGAAAATGTCTATCCTGATGAAATAGAGACTTATTTCAAGGATATAAAGAACCTTAATAACGTAGTTTGCCTTGGTGCAAGACTAAAAGGAGAAACTGAAGAGAAGATTGTATTAGTCTGCGAAGTTGATAATTCTGTCACCAAGGAAGAGGTAGAGAAAATATATGCGGATATCAAATCGATAAACGAGACTCTTCCTAATGAGAAAAAAATCCAGGAAATACTTGTAGATAAGAAGCCACTACCAATGTCTGGATCGATGAAAGTTAAACGCTTTATGATAAAGGAAGCTATCCAAAAAGGCTCTGATGAGTTTATCAATTTTGAGAAAAAGGAAGAGAAAATCATCTCTTTTGATGGCTACCCTCAAGAAGACGTAGAAAAAACAATGGCCAAAGTGACCAAAATATTCTCGAAAATATTGATGTTACCTGAATTTAAGATTGCACCAAACGCCATTTGGACTACGGATTTAGGCGGAGATTCAATGTCTTATATAGAGATGGTTCAGACTTTGGACAAGGCCTTCAAAATCGAAATTGTCGAAGATAAATATGGAGTCCTAGGAACGGTAAATGACTTTACAAAGGAAATATTAGTCTTGAAATATGGAGAAAAAACAGGTAAAAGTAATTCGAAAGCAACAAAATAGTTGCCTTCTTCTAGCCTAAAGGCTAATATTAAACCCGCTTAGTAATAGAAGGATTAGACAAATGCCAAACATTAAATCACAAATCAAACGCGATCAAACCAATGAATTAGCTCGTCAACGCAATGCTGCCGCCAAATCCAAAGCCCGCACCGCTATCAAAAAAGTTGAAACCTTAGCAGCCGAAGGCAAAAAGGAAGAAGCAGTCAAAGCTTTAGCCGAAGCCATGTCAATTCTTGATAAAGTCGCCCAAGACGGAATCATTGCTAAAAACAATGCCGATCGCAAAAAAGCCCACTTACAAGAAGTTGTCACTAATTTAAAGTAATATTTGAATTGCAGATTAAGCCGCCGTTTGGCGGTTTTTTGTTTATTCTTTATAGTTAGCAAGGAATCTTTCAAAGGCATATGGACCACTACAACGTCCACTAAGAATATCTTTATCAGCTTGGTAAAGCATCTCAATAACTCTTGCTACATCGCCTTTTTTTGCTCTATATAAATTCCTTAAAGTAATCTCGACTCTATAAGGTGAAGCTTTTAATTCCCTTGCAATTGCATTTGAATCAAGTCCTCTATTATCAAAGAAACTAACCATATCCATAAAACGGAATTGGGAAGCAAGCATACCAATAAGCGGTACTTCATCTATTGAAGTGAGTTTTAATTGCCTATAAATAGTAATCGATTTCTTTATATCGCCTCTAATCAAGGCATTTGATAAAGCAAAAACATCGTCTTCGTCTTTTCCAGCCACTAGCTTTTCCACATTAATAAGGCCAATTTGCTCACCATTTGCATAAGATGCTAATTTATCGATTTCTTGCATGAAGCGGCCATAATCAGAGCCGACTCTATTAATTAATTCATTGGCAGCATCATTAGCAATCGAACAACCTCTAGAAGAGAAATATCTTTCCATATAAGCTTGATATTCATTTGGTTTTGGTAAAGTTACTTCTTTAATAACCCCTACCTTTTTGATTAAGGAAACTAAAGGATTCTTTTCGTCTATCTTTTCAGCCTGACAAGTAAAAATAAGATTAACCTGCATGTTTGGATTAGATAGATAAGTAGACATCTTGTCATAACTATCGTCTGGCAAAAGTTTAGGTTTGGTCTTTGTTTTTGCAAAAAAGTAGCAGCCATCAGCCAAAATGGTCTTGCTTTCAAAGCCCAAGGGAATCATCTCACATTCTTCATAAAGCGTATTTAAGGTAGTTACCGCCATATTAAGGGAAACAAAATTGAATTCATTCCTTTTGGGTTCAAGCTTATGTGCATGTTTTTTGCCCATGCTATAGGCCATTTGGGCATCTGTTGAATAATAAAGTATTACCATCTCGAAAGATATTATACTAAATTAGCCGAACTCAAAATAGGAAATAGTGCCTTCTTTGTCAGTTCTTCTTATCTTTATCCCTCTTTCACTTAATCTTTTAATGACTTCTTTATTAGGATGTCCATATTTATTTTTAGCACCGCAACTAATTATTGCTTCACTAGGGGTAACTTTGTCTAGAAATTCTGCACAGCTAGATGTTTTTGATCCGTGATGCCCTGCTTTTAAAATATCGCAATCTAAGTCTGGATGATCTTTAATGATATTAAGTTCTACTTCCTTAGGACAATCTCCCATGAAAAGCCATTTCTTATTGATGAATTCGCAATAAAGTGCCAAGGAAGACTCATTCTCTCCTTCGAGATTATATTTATTCAAATTCTCTAATCTGATAGAACCAACAGAATAAGGA
>URTN01000196.1 GCA_900550795.1 uncultured Mollicutes bacterium | reverse complement strand
GCCTTATTATGGCTAGAAGAATGACACTAGAAGGGGCAAAAGTATTAGGTGTAGCCGAACTTATGCCTTATTCAAATGGATTGAATAGGAACATACAGCAATGCCTTATTGATTTTAATATCCCTCTATATTTGTCCCATACAGTTACAAACATAATTGGCAAGGATAAATTAGAGGCTATCGAGATTTCTAAAGTCGATGATAAACTACAACCAATAAAAGGAACCGAACAAAGATTTGATGTTGATACATTAATGCTCTCTGTCGGCTTATTACCAAATAATGCCTTGTTAAATAACATTGGAATCCCTCAATCTAGGTCTAGAGGTTCTTGTGTCAATGAACATATGGAAACCGAAGTTGAAGGAATCTTCTCTTGTGGGAACGTATTGCATGTCCATGACCTAGTTGATTATGTTGTAGAAGAAGGTAGACTAGCAGGGTTAGGCGCTGCTACCTATTTAAAAGGAAATCTCCATAAAGGAGAGCATGAAATCTCTACAGTTGCCGGAGATGGAATTGGCTATGTTGTGCCTTCTACAATTGACTTAGACAACGCTATGGATTCTATTGAAATTAAGTTTAGAGTTCGTAAACCAAGCAAGAACGTCTATATTGAATACTCTTGTGATGGAAATGTTATCAAAAAAGTATATAAAATGGCGATTATACCTAGTGAAATGGAAATTTACAAACTTGATAAAAAACTACTAAATAAAGACTATAAAACTCTCAAAGTTTCACTAGTTAATAAGGAGGATGTAAAATGAAAGAACTAACTTGCATTGTCTGTCCTAGAGGCTGCCATCTTCTTATTGATGATAATAATAAGGTTAGTGGCAATTCTTGCCCTAGGGGTGAAAAATATGCCATCCAGGAAATTACTGACCCTAGGCGTACTTTGACTAGTACAGTTAGAGTCGATTCCAAGCTTCTCCGTGTTTGCCCTGTAAAAAGCGTTGCACCTATTAAAAAAGATTTGGTTATTTTAGCCATGAAAGATGTCAATAAAATACATTTAAAGGCTCCTGTTAAGATGGGACAAGTTGTTTGCGATAATCTAGCAGGAAGTGGAGTAGCCTTGGTAACTACTAGAGATATTAAGGAATAATTATGAGGATTCTTATCGCGTCTGATATACATGGAAGGATTCTAGCGGCTAAGAAGCTAGATAAACTTTTCCAACGCTACAATCCCGATAAGATTATTTTGCTTGGCGATTATCTCTATAACGGGCCTCGCAATGGGGTTCCTCAGGATTATGATCCGATGGGAACTTCGATTATTCTTAATAAATATGCTCATTTGATAACCGGAGTGAAAGGCAACTGCGATTCTAGGATTGATGAAACTTTGCTTAAATTCCCAATTCAAGATTCAAGAGTTGTCTATTTAAATGGATTTAGGGTTGATATGGTCCACGGGGATTTGCTTACTTCCGATATCTTAAATGTCGAACGTGGCGACATTTTGATGTTTGGACATACCCATGTATATATGTTAAAGAAAGAAGATGGGGTTATTTATTTCAACCCAGGATCGACTTCTTTCCCAAAAAATGGCAATCCAGCGACTTATGGAGTTATGGATGGAATGCATCTAGAAATAAGGAAACTAGATGATGATTTGCCAGTTAAATTCCTTGACTTATTTTAAACCGCTTTCATATCGATTTATTAAACACTTTCCTTTATAATAAAGGAGATTTGAAAATTTGATATGGTTTTAAGCCAATTTATCGGAGCTTTATATGGACGAAAAAATTAGATTATTTGCCTTGGGTGGCCTTGATGAAGAGGGCAAGAATTGTTATTGCCTAGAAGTTGATGACGAAATATATGTCCTCGATTGTGGAGTCAGGGATCCAGACAAGACTATGCCTGGAGTTGATTATGTTATTCCTAGATTTGATTATCTAGTCGAAAATAAATCCCGTATCAAGGCTTATTTTTTAACTCATGGACACGATGATTGCATCGGCGCACTTTCCTATGTTTATTCAGAGGCACCGGCCCCAATTTATTGCTCAAAAGTGACTTATGCCATGCTTGATATGTTCACTAAGCATATTAAGAAAGATATCAAATTCGATTTCCATATTGTTGAACCTACCTCTAATTTCAAAGTCGGCAAGAGAGATATTTCTTTCTTCCATACTGCCCACAATATTGCTGGTAGTAGCGGCGTTTCTATTTCAACAAGCTTAGGGAATATTGTTTTCATGAGCGATTTCGTCGTTGAAAATGCAGCGTCTCCATCATATTTAAACGATATGAATGCTATCGCTAAGATTGCAGAAAGACCGACATTGGCCCTTCTTTCTGAATCAATTTATGCTGGTAGACCTGGCTATACGGCGCCTTTATATAAATTGACTCCACATATTGAAGAAACTATCAAAAATGCCGAAGGTAGGGTATTTATCTCTATTTTCTCTATCCCCTTTTCACAATCCAATCCCGTTGTTTTTTCGGGGCGAACAAAGGTAAGAAAAAATAATGAGGAAAG
>URTN01000195.1 GCA_900550795.1 uncultured Mollicutes bacterium | reverse complement strand
TTCCAACCGATTCTAATTTTATTGAAGGTACTAAAAAATATATTGACCTTTGGGGAGCAGATGCCGTTAGGGATTGCGATGGAGTTTCTCTTCCTAAGAATGCGAAAAGCTTATTTGACTGCGAAGTATATAAAGCCTATTTCATAATTAGGGAAGATCATGAATATGCGAAAAGCCATCCTGAATATCTTCAAAACGTTGCTTTAATTACCGATAGGAAATTAGCAACTTCAAAAACCCTAGATATTGATTTATTAGAGAATATCTTCAAGAAATCATTGGAGGTAAATGTTGATGCATTGGATTACATGCAGGTATTTGACCGTACGACTGGGGAACTAGTTAATGATTATGAATATATCGGGAATAACATTGTTAGGATAAAAAATACAATCCCATTCCATGAATATACGGTTAGCTTCTTTGCTAAAAACTTATGGGATCCAGTCCAAATATATAATTACCATTCAAATAATTGGAAAGATATTCCTGTCGATATTGATATAGATCCAATCTATCCAGAAGCTTTAAAGCATATGTTAGATAGAATGGAACAGTGGTGTAAATCTAATCCAGATATCACTGTTGTACGTTTTACTACATTTTTCTATAACTTCTTCATGGTTTATAAAGATGGCTTGCATCAATCTATTTGGGATTGGCATACCTATGCGATGAGTGCATCTCCAATGATGTTTAATGAATTTAAAAAAGAATATGGAGAAGAAATAACTTTAGAAGATTTAGTTACTTCAGGTACATATGCATCTAGATATCAAATACCTAGCAAGAAAACTAGGTCTTATATCGATATGGTCCAAAGGAAATGCTGTGGGTGGGCTAAATTATTTGTTGATATAGTCCATAAATATAATAAGAAGGCCATGATGTTTGATGGGGATCATAGAATTGGAACTGAACCATATAATCCTTATTTTGCTTCAATTGGACTTGATGCAGTTGTTGGTGCCCCTCATAGTGGGCCTTATATCCGTTTATTGACCGATATGAAAGGCATTAAATATACCGAAGGTAGACTAAATCCATATTTCTTCCCTAACGAATGTCCTAGTGATGAATTAGGATGTGCTTATCTAAATAAGAACTATTTAAGCGAGAGAAGAGGATTATTAAAGAAATGCATCGACCGTATTGGATTCGGTGGATATCTAAAGCTTGTGGATTCTTATCCTAATTTCCAAAAAATAGCCAAACAAGTATGCGATGAATTCCGTCTAATCAAGTCACATGTAGATAAGTCTGGTTCCTTTAATTTTGTTAAGGTCGCCGTGATGAGTTATTGGGGAAGACAAAATAGCTGGATGTTCAATGGCAATTTTACTGACGATACAAAGATGGAAACAAAAGGATATGGGACTTTCTTTAATGCCATATGTGGACAGCCTGTTGAAGTAGAATTTATTTCCTTTGATGACATCATTAACGGAAATATAGATATATCTAAATATGATGTATTAGTTAATACAGGCCTTGAAGGTTCTTCTTTCCAAGGTGATTATTATTGGAAGAACGAAACCTTATTAACTAAGATCAGGGAATATGTCTATAACGGTGGGGGATTAATTGGAATTGGTAGTCCTAGCGGTTATTTCTATGAAGGAAAATATATCCAGTTAGGAGATATATTCGGAATAGAAAAAGAAAGAGGATTTACCTATTGCAAGAACAAGGTATTTGATAAAGTTGATTCTAATCACTGGATTATTTCCGATTTAGATATGTCTAAGGTTAAATTTGTTTCTTCTAGGGAAATGGTTTATCCAATTGGGGCGACTATATTATCTTGCTCGATAAATGAAAATGATCCTACCCAAAATACCCTTCAAGGAGGGAATATTGATTTCTCAGTCAACACATATAATAAAGGTAGAGCGGTATATATCTCTGGTTTATTAGATTCTTTTGAAGCTTTTAGGCTTATCTATAAGAGCCTTCTTTGGGCATCTTCTAAAGAAGAGAGTTACCAAAAGGCTTTATCTAGCAATCCAAATATTGATTGTTATTATTATTCTTCTAGCAATTCATATTCTTTATTAAATAATCTAGATAAAGAAGAAAAGACCACATTCTTTGATATAGATGGGAATAAAACTGAATTTAGTTTAGCCCCTCACGAGGTTAAGTGGATTGAAAGAAAATAAGAATTTTGCGTGAGTTAAATAATGCAAACCGAAAGAATCATTATTCTTCCACCAACGTGCCAAAATATTTATGACAAATTCGGCTAATTTGCTACTATACTTTTCTTATATTGTGATTTGATGTAGAAACCTGGGGATCTCTTTTCAAAGACAAAACAGTTCCTTAAAAATTTCTCGAAGAATGAAAAAAATTAGGCACCATTTTCATAAACGACACTCTATTTGGAATTTAGTGCATAAAGAAATAATAAGAACCATTTTTGATAAACGGGTGAAAACGATAGGGGCAACTCGACTAATGAGAGTATAAGGAATTTTGTGTAAACGTTTCCCAGTAAGATAACTAATTCTAATCACTTT
>URTN01000194.1 GCA_900550795.1 uncultured Mollicutes bacterium | reverse complement strand
ACGAGGATGACGTAACACCAGCAGTTAATGGACTAAGTCGATAACTGCAAGAAGGCGTTTTCGTTATGGTGGCGGTTTTTGTTATCCCCCTTTCGGAAGCACGACTTGTCTAGCTAACGAAAGGAGGTTTATTGATGGTAAAAGTTGGTGACAAAAACAGAATCATTTTTATAGATGATGAACCTAATTATTGCAGCAAAGTCGATGTCGTTGAACGCATTGATGCCATTGGTCAAATTGATGGCAGTTGCGGTGGACACATTCTAATTCCTGGTTTTGATCAATTTGAGGTGGCGGAGAAATGAATGTGTCTAAGATGAAAAACGAAGAAAATGAATTTGCCAAAAATGATATTGATGATCTAACTAGCGATATCAAATTCTTAATTGAATCCGCTAAACGAAAGGTTGTTCTTTCCGTGAATACCATCATGCTCGAAACATATTGGAATATTGGAAAGCTTGTTGTTGAACAGGAGCAAAAAGGCAAAGAAAGAGCGATGTATGGAGATACTCTCTTGCTAAGGCTGTCAAAAGAATTGACTAACACTTATGGGAAAGGGTTTTCGCGTTCTAATTTGCAATCAATGAGAACACTTTATGTAAAGTATCCAAAATGCCAAACACTGTCTGGCAAATTGAGTTGGTCACATTATTTGCAACTTTTGCAGATTAGTGACGATAATGAGCGGAGCTTTTATGAAAAGGAATGCGAAAACTCAAATTGGAGCGTTCGCGAATTATCTAGACAAATTAAATCATGCCTATATCAAAGGCTTCTTTTGTCTAAAAGCGAAATTAATAAAGACAAAGTAATGGAGTTAGCTAGGCAAGGGGTCACATATAATAATCCTAATGATATTGCAAAAGATCCGTTAGTTTTGGAATTTCTCGGCATTGCTGAGACAAAGCCTAAATATGAAAGTGATTTAGAAGCTATGCTTTTAAAACATCTAAAAGAATTTCTCCTTGAACTCGGCAGAGGCTTTATGTTCGTTGCTTCTCAGCAGAGAATCTCTATTGCTGGCAAGAATTATTATGTCGATTTAGTCTTCTATAACAAAATCTTAAAATGCTATGTTCTTATTGATTTAAAAATGAATGGTCTAGAAGCCGAAAATTTAGGCCAAATGAATTTATATGTTAATTATTACAAGAAAGAAGTTAATGATGAAAATGATAATGACCCAGTTGGAATTATATTATGTGCTGAAAAAGACAAAATTGTTGCGGAATATGCAATTGAAGGATTAACAAATAACATTTATGCCTCTCGATATACTTATGTTATGCCAGATAAAGATTTGTTAGAGGAAGAGATAAATAAATATTTGAAATGAAGAACTACCTTTAAAAAAGGAGCGCATGGATGATTTATGTCGAAAGTGCAACTGTTATAAAACGGCATAATTTCATTGATATCTATGATGAAAGTGAACCGGTAACGTAAAAGTAGATTAATTAAGAGATTTTAATTGAAATACTAGGACGAATACCACTATCTTTGTCATAGGCGCGTAGTTCACGAAGTGCTCCTTTAGTGTTTGCACCCCACACTGCTACAAAGCTTGCGCTATTTGGGGAACGAGTTAGATAAGCCCCTTGATTAGGAAAATCTTCTCCAACACTTGAAGAGAGTGAACCTCTTGCTCTTGCCCAGTCGGTTGTTTTGCAATATCTGGATAATGCTGTGTCTGCACCCGTTGAAAAGCCATAAGAAGAAGTTTTGTAATCTTTATGACTTGGGAGAAAAACTTTGTCGTTTGTATCCTCGCATACATATGTTGGATTGTCGCCACCTGTGGTATTAACACTATTGTCAACCGCTTTTAACTGGATATGGTCACTGCCAAGTGCAAATGCCGAATTATAGAATTCATCATTCAACCATGTACGGATATCACTGTATTTGTAATTGTTCGCATAGATTGTTTTTTCATCGATAGTTCTATCCGAACTTGAATTGTAGAAGCAATGAGCATCGAGCAAAAGGTTTGAAAGAATAAAATATTCACCACTTTTGTTACTAAGGACTTTCCAAACGATGGGTTCACATCTAAACCAATATGTTTCTCCCTTGGTAATAGGTGTCCCATTATCGAACGTATAAGTGGTTTTATATGGCTTTGCTTCTGCTTTTGCATAGTAATTGCCTTCGTGCAAGTACCAGCCGTTTGATTCTGGGGATGCTAAGGCATTTAGGGTAGAAACCAAAGTTCCATCATTAACATTTGTCTGAGGATATAAACCATATTTGATCGTTTTGCCATCACTAGAAACGATTGGTTTTGTAGCATACCTTTCTTCGTCACTTATTATTTTCTCTGATGTGAAAGTTGCGGTGTAAACCTGGTCCTTGCTGACTTCGGCTACCTTAGGATCCCACCCGCTCCATGTGTATTTATATTCGGCATCGTCGGGTCTAGTCGGTGCTGCCCCGTCATAGGTTGGAGTGGTTCCCTTCTTGACGTTGGTATCTGTTTCTAAGACAGTTCCATCATAATTCTTCCAAGTGATTGTATATGTTTCCTCAGGAGCAGTTATTTTCTCCGCAGTATAAGT
>URTN01000193.1 GCA_900550795.1 uncultured Mollicutes bacterium | reverse complement strand
AAGATCCTTACCTAAATGAAATCTATCCTTATTTTTTAGAATTATTAGATAAAGGATATTTATATAACAATGAATATCCATTCGAATTCTTTAAGAACAGGAACATGGTTATATCTGGATATGGGGACGCATCCTATCTATCTAGCTTAATCAAGGATTTGCCTAATATAGCACTTAGCTATGATTTGCTTGATGAAAATGTTAATCCAAAGATATATAAATTCGATGATTTCCATGATGAACTTCATTATATATTTCTTGATATCATCTCTTTATTAAAAAGAGGAGTATCTCCATCTGAAATTACCTTAACCGGCGTATATAACGATTTCCTTCCTGAATTAGATATTTATTCTAAAATATATGATTTACCTATAATTATTCCTTCTTCCTTATCTTTAATTAATGTTCCGTTTGCAAAAAAGGCATTTCTTTCTTTAAGCAAAGAAGAAAACATAAATCTAGAGACATTAGACAAGATTAGGCTTCAATATGAAGGGTTTATAAATGATCCAAATTATGATCAATTTGTTGACTCCATGTATTCTCTTTTTGATGAAGAACTCGATAGGAGTAGCTATCTAGAGGCATTGAAATCTAGACTAGAAGAAAAAAAGAAAAAGGGCGAAAGATATTCTAATTGCATTAACCTTACTTCAACTTTCTTCTCTCCTAGAGACGGTTATTCTTATCACCTATGTTTTTCTTCTAAGCAAGCTTATAAAATCCCCCAAGAAGATGGATTAATTAATGATGAGGCTAAAAAAGAACTAGGAATGTTAACTTCTTTAGAAGAAGAAAAACAAAATAGGCAGAACCTTGTTTTTGAGCTGCAGTCTAATAAGAATATGATGTTATGCCTCCCTTCTTTTTATCTAGAGACGGCATTTTATCCATCTCCATTAGAAGAAGAATTAGATATGGAAGAAATATCTAATCCAAGTTTACCATCGTTTGAATATTCTTCTTATTATGCAAAATTTTCCTATTCGTATCTAAAAGAAAAACAAGAGAAATTCTCTATATCTTCCCCATATCTAGATTCATTAGAAAAAATATCAGGTCCATTACCTAGCTTTGACCATTCATTTAAGAAATTTGAACTTGAACCATATAACAAGGATTATTCCTATACTTCCTTAAATACATATTCATCTTGTCCATTTAAATTCTATTGCTCTTATATATTAGGTATAAATGAATTTGATGATACTTCATCTTCTTTATATGGGAATCTTGCCCATAATGTTCTTTCCAAAATGTATGAAGATGGTTTTGATTTTGATATTGAATTCAATAAGGAATTAGCTAATCAAATAAAAGAAGATACACCTTATTCAACTAGGTTATATCTAAAGCTAAGCTACCCATATATCAAGAATACATATGAATGCATAAGGCGTTATGATGATTCTTTAGTATCGCCTTCCTATAAGACTGAATTTAATTCTAGGTATGGATTTGGGTCTAGTTTTATTAAAGGCAGGATTGATAAGGCTATATTCTTAAAGAAGGCGAATGCCTATATGATCATGGATTATAAGACAGGGTCTGCGTCCTTTAATCTTGATAAGGTTAAATATGGTTTGTCCTTGCAGTTACCAATCTATTATCTATTACTTAAGAACGATAATAGGTTTTCTTCCTATAACCCTTTAGGATTATTCATCGCCGAGATTAAAGTAGAATTCCAGGAAAACGAAAAGAAGGATATTTGTCTATTTGATTTAAATGGGATATTTACTAATAAAGATTATAAATGGGCAGGCAATCTAGAATATATTAAAGGGGTAAAAGAAAATAAAGATGAGACTTTATCCAAAACAAGTGAATCTAGATTTATTGTAGGCGATGCTTTATCTAAATTAGAAGAAGAGACTAAGTCTGCTATAGAAAAAATAATGCAGGGGGTCAATGAAATCGATTTTAAAGTTGCCCCAGTAAAATATAAAAACGAAGATTTACCTTGCAAATATTGTCCATACAAGGATATCTGTTTCCGTGATCCTAACGATATAGTAGAGATTAATCCAGATAATATCGAAATTGATGAGGAGGATGAATAATGCCATTTACACCTGACCAAGAAAGTGCCATCAATTTTGATAAAGGGAATTGTCTAGTTGCAGCAGGGGCTGGAAGCGGCAAGACTGCTGTTTTAAGCGAACGTGTTCTTGAATTAGTAAAAAACAAGAAATGCGAAGTCAATGAATTATTAATATTAACCTTTACTAATAAAGCTGCTTTTGAAATGAAGGAAAGAATTAGAAAGAAAATCGGAGAGAATATAACTACACGTCCTTCATTAAAATATATCGAGCAGTCAGATATTACGACTTTTGATGCTTTTGCTTTAGGCATAGTCACTAAATATTATCCATTGCTTGATTTTAAGAAAGCCCCATCTTTGATTGATGAATCTCTTCTTAATGTATTTAGTAATGTTACTTTAGATAACATCATCGAAAGAAGGTCGAAGTTGGCTTTTGAAGGCAATGATGAATTGCTTAGCTCTTATATGGAGACTTATTTTGATAAGGATTTTGTCAAATTAAAAGAAACAGTCTTATCC
>URTN01000192.1 GCA_900550795.1 uncultured Mollicutes bacterium | reverse complement strand
AAGGGCAACTTGTCTTTACCACCCATAATCTAGAGGCCATGAATGCGTTAAAGCCGGTTAGTAAATCTATCTTAGTTCTTGGAGTTGATGGCAATATCGATACTTGGATTGGAAAGGGGAATAGGTCTCCTATAAAGGACTACCTAAGTGGCAATTTACCTCATTCACCTATGAATATTGAAGATTTTGATTTCATTAATCTATTTTCTCTTAATTGAACCTGCTCGCGTTGTTGCTTTTTCCCTTTTGCTGTGCGATAGTTTTCGAGTGTCAAAGACACTTGAAAGGCAATATATGTTAACTGGATTAGTAATGGCAGGAGGAAATGGAGAAAGGTTCTGGCCTCTTTCTACTCCAAATAATCCAAAACAATTCCTTTCCATATTTGATGATTTGCCTTTGGTTAGGAAGGCTTACGATAGATTAAGAAAGATAATGGACCAAGATAAGATATTTGTCTCGGTCAATGAAATTCAACTTAAGCATTTAAAAGAAATAATCCCTGAATTGCATTCAGATAGGATAATTATTGAACCTGCAAGAAAAGATACAGCCGCGGCAATTGGATATGGATGCATGGTTATATCCAAATATTTTGATAATCCATTAATTGCAGTAGTGGATTCTGACCATATCATTAAAGACGAAGACACTTTCCTATATACCCTTAATTTGGCTTTTATGGAAGCAAATAAAGGGTCCATTGTTACTTTAGGATTAATCCCAACTAGACCTGAAACCGCATATGGCTATATCCATTGCCCTAATTATAAGTTAGGCGTCCCTTCTATTTCGTTTGGATTTAAGGAAAAGCCAAACCTAGAGAAGGCTAAAGAATATTTTGCTTCAAAAGAATATCTATGGAATTCAGGAATGTTCATCTTTAGATATGAAACATTGATGGATGCCTTCAAATCATATTCAAATGAACATTACCAAACCTTATTGGAATTATCAACCTTAATAAAAAAGACTCCGGATTTGCGCTTATTGCATTCTAAAGTAAGTTCGGTTTTCTCTCATTTTGCATCAATTTCAATCGATTATGCAATTATGGAAAAAGCTAGCAACATTGTTGTAATCCCTTCTTCTTTCGGTTGGTACGATGTTGGATCATATTCTGCCTTTGACGAACTTTATCCAAAAGACGAAGATGGCAATATTGCAGTCAAGGCAAAATACTTCAATGTCGATTCTAATAACAACATTATCATTTCAGAATCTAGAGATGTAGAAATAGGTCTATTGGGCGTGAGTGATATGGTTATTGTCGCATCTAAGAAAAAGGTTCTTGTTTGTTCTAAATCAAGGGTACCTGATTTAAAATTATTGATGAAGAAAGTAAACGAAGATAAATAAAATGCCAAAATTACTTCATATTACAAAAAGATATCCCCCATATATAGGAGGGATTGAGACTGTTTGTTTTGACATGGCCAATGCCCTGAAAGATAGATATGACCAAATGGTCTTGGCTTTTAATGATAAAGACGAAACTATTGATGAAATATATAATGGAGTAAGGGTAGTACGTGCTAGTGTTTTTAAAGTAGTGGCAAGCCAACCTTTATCAAAAGATTATGGCAAATTATTAGATGATGCCTTTAGGAATTTTAAGCCTGATATCATCCATTTTGATTATCCTAATCCATATGCCGCTGCTTTTTTATTAAAGGCCATGAAGAAATATAAATTCAAAGGTAAGTTCCTTTTGTTTTGGCACATGGATATAGTTAAGCAAAAGCTATTACGTTCTCTTTTTATCCCTCAGACAAAAGCTTTATTAAAAAGGGCAGATTTAGTAATCGCGACTTCCCCGAATTATCTAAAAGACACCTCGTTCTTACCAAAATATAAGGGACGTGTAGCGATTTTGCCTTTAAAAGTAGGGGATGATAGACTTGAATTTACTTCTTCCCAAAAGGAATTATCTAACCAAATAAAAGAAAAATATAATGGTAAGAAAATCATTTTCTTCTTTGGAAGGCATGTTAAATATAAGGGCTTAAGATATTTAATCGAATCAAATAAATATCTAAATCAAGATGAAGTAGAGATACTTATCGCAGGCAAGGGGAAACTTACAAATGAATTAAAAGAGCTAGCAGCCCCATATAAAAACATCGAATTCCTAGGGATTATCAAAGATGAGGAAATCAATGCCTATCTAGATGCCTGTTATCTATTCGCATTCCCTTCGATTACTAGAAATGAGGCTTTTGGAATTTCTCTTGCAGAGGCACTTTATTTTGGCAAACCTGCCCTTACTTTTACTATCAAGGGATCTGGAGTCAATTACGTTAATATAAATAATGAAACTGGATTAGAAGCACCTAATGAAGATGTTAAATCCTATGCTGACAATATTAATAAGTTGCTTCATGATGAAGCTTTATATAAAAAACTATCTGATGGGGCAAAAGAAAGAGCCCTAACTTTATTCTCTAAAGAACATTTCGTTAAGACCCTTGATGATATTTTTGATAAATTAGATTCTTAATATTTAAATTGGATTAGAAACCATTTAGGCTTTTTCTATTTATTCTTCTAACAATTTTTGACATTGGTTAGTGT
>URTN01000191.1 GCA_900550795.1 uncultured Mollicutes bacterium | reverse complement strand
ATACACAGCTTCCGGATTTGGAAGAAAAGAGCAGGAAAAGCTTAGAGATCTTGTAAAAGAACTTACCGAAAGAGGCGTTCTTGTTATGGCTAGCAATGCAAATACCGAATTCATCCAAGAACTTTATAAAGGCTTCAATATCCATGTCATCAACGCCAAAAGAATGATTAATTCAAAAGGCGATGGACGTGGGGCTGTAGAAGAAGTAATCGTTACAAATTACTGATATGTTAAAGAAAAAAGATATCTATTTCGAAGATAATGATTTTACCTTAGCGAAAGGGGATTGCTTTCTTTTGCTTAAACGAATTGAACCAAAGTCAGTCGACTTTATTTTTGCTGACCCACCTTATTTCCTTTCTAGCGGTGGCATAAGCTGTCAAAGTGGAAAGCAAGTATCTGTCAATAAAGGCGAATGGGACTATTCAAAAACAATTGAGGATAGAATCAAATACCATAGAAAATGGATTTCATTATCTAGGAATGTTTTAAAAGATGACGGAACAATTATGATTTCATCTACTTTACATAGCGTTTATGCCATTGGAGTGGCACTCGAACTAGAAGGTTTTTCCATCATAAATAACATAATTTGGAAAAAAACTAACCCTGCTCCTAATTTATCTTGTAGATGTTTTGCCCACTCAACGGAAACTATATTATGGGGAAGAAAACAACTTACCCTCAAAAAGAAAGGAAAGCATTATTTTAATTATCAAGCTATGAAAGAAGAAAATGGCGGTAAGCAAATGAAAGATGTCTGGGAATTCGAAAATGAACCAGAAATCCTTGAAATCGCTACCTCTCCGAAGAGTGAGAAAAAATATGGCAAACACCCTACGCAAAAACCTGTTAAACTATTAGAAAGGTTGATTATAGCCGCTACGAAGGAAAATGATTTGATTCTAGATCCTTTTAACGGCTCTGGTACAACTGGAATTGTTGCAACTCGTCTAAATAGAAAATACATAGGCATAGAGTTGGATGAACAATATTTAGAATTAACCAAGGATAGATATCTAGGAGAAATTAACGATGGCCAATAGAGATTTCGCTACATGGTTAGCAACCATGAAAGATAGCATTGCTACATGGACTTATTACACTGACTTTCCAAAAGTATATGAGAATGTCAAAAAGATTAAAGTTGAACTCAATATTTTAAATTCCCTAATTGGCTCGAAAAATATTGAAGAAGAATTCAAAAACATTGTTAGAGAATATCCAAAGGTATTATCTGCAATACCGATATTGCTAGCCAAAAGAGAATCCGAGATTAAGGTGCAAGATAATCAAGGCAGTTATATTTTTAACTTTGCCAAAATGAATTATACGGTTGAACAATATAACCTATTTATGAGAAATAGCGGTCTTTATGACTTACTTCAAAATCATATAATCAATAACTTAGTCGACTATGTTTTAGGAATTGAAGTAGGGATGGATACCAACGGCAGAAAGAATAGAACCGGCGATGTCATGGAAGATTTAGTTGAATCGTATCTAATCAAGGCCGGCCTGATTAAGGACAAGACATATTTTAAAGAAATGAATGCTTCTGAAATCAAAAGCAAGTTCGGCATAGACTTATCCGCATTAAGCAATGATGGCAAAACCGAGAAGAGATTTGATTTTGTCTTCTTTGGCGCACTCAATACCTTATTTGCCTGCGAATGCAATTTCTATGGTAGTGGCGGTTCTAAATTAAACGAAACTGCAAGGAGTTATAAAACTTTAGCAGAAGAATCTAAAAGGATACCAGGTTTCCAATTTGTTTGGTTTACCGATGGGAAAGGATGGATTTCCGCTAGACATAACCTAGAAGAAACTTTTGATATTTTAGATAACGTATTTAATCTAAATGATTTGGAAAATGGGGTTATCGACAGCCTTGTTGATTCCAGTAAATATTTACAAACCAAATTAGAATAATTAGGTCAACTTACCCTTATTCTATATTTATATACGCGTGCATAAGCAAGCGCGTACAAGCAAGCGCGCACCAATCTTTCTAGGCGCATAATGCGCACTCTAGATTACTATTTTCTTTTGCTTTTTTACTCCTTAGAATATGGCCGTCATTAAAGAATAACATTGATTACATCGAATAAATTCATCTATCGAGAATTTACTTAGTATTAAGTAAAGCAAGTTAATTCTTTAATGGCATTGGCATAGGAGGAATAATAAAAATGTCAAACAAGCCATATGATTATCTAATCAAAACCAAATCCAAAGAAGAGAGAAAAGCCCTCATTGATTATCTTACCGATAAGGATGGCTTCATCCTTTCTGATATCGATGATTATGAAAGGGAAAGAGTAGTGACGGTTTCTAGACGTGGGATTACTATTCTTTGTGTTGCTTCTAATAATGCTTTAGATGAAATCGATGATGTAGTCTTCTCTTCTAGTGATGATTACATTTCCTTCTCGGAGGCTAAATAAATATGGGGAATCATTATTTATTAATCATGCCTGATGGAGAATATAGGGGATGTATTGTTCCTACTGGCAAACCATTAATCAAAACTT
The DNA here is from genome assembly GCA_900550795.1 of uncultured Mollicutes bacterium. Classification (GTDB taxonomy): domain Bacteria; phylum Bacillota_I; class Bacilli_A; order RFN20; family CAG-826; genus Alloenteromonas. Next base: position 51 of record URTN01000191.1, on the reverse strand, counting down.
TAGAAGAATTCGTTGATAATTGGTATAAAGTCACTAGAGACGATCCTAAAG
>URTN01000190.1 GCA_900550795.1 uncultured Mollicutes bacterium | reverse complement strand
ACCTTAGTCCAAGCCAAAATCAAAAAAGGCCCAGTTCCACCAGAAATGAGAGCCTTGACTACAATCATCTTCCTAGTTGTATTAGCTTGCGTTATCGCGATAACAATCGTTAATAACGTCAATTCTAGGAAAAAGAAAGGGAGGGAAAGACTATGAACTTCAAGAAATCTTTGTTTTTTCTAGCATCTATCTTGCTATTATCCCCACTTACTGCTTCTTGCTCCTCTTCTGATTCGGGAGACTATATAAAGCTTCGTATATTGAACTCTGAGGACTATATAGGAGAAGGGGAAATCGAAATCTCTCTTAAAGAAGGCGAAGAAGCGGAGACATTTGAGAATGTCATCGCTGCTTTTGAAGCCTATGAAAAGAAGGTCAACAATAAAAACGTCAAGGTAATCTATGACACCTTCGATACAAATGAAACTATGCTTTCATCTTTAAAGACTGGCAAATCAACCTATGATTTAATTTGTCCTAGCGATTATACAATCCAAAAGATGATGGCTAATGGCATGCTTGAACCATTTGATAGTGGCTCTACCCCAAATTATGATGAATATGCCTCTAGGTATCTTTTGTCCCAGATGGATTATATTTCTTCTACAATCGGGGATGGGAGCGAGACAACTTATCCTATTTCTAAATATGCGAAAGGATATATGTGGGGCACATTAGGTGTTTTATATAATCCAAGTAAGATCAATAAAGAAAAAGGGATAGATGAAGATACAGTCAAATTCGATATGGCTGATTGGTCTTCTCTTTGGGATAACAAATACCAAAGGATGATGTCGATTAAGGATTCTATGAGGGATACCTATTCGGTTGGCATCATGAAATTATTTGATGAAGAATTAAAGAAAGTCATATCCGAAAGTGGCTATTATGATGAAAATTATGAACCAAAGGATGATATTGACTTTACTTCTATTGTCAAAAACATTACTAATGATCAAATATTCAAGGGAATGGATGAGATATTCAATAGGTGCGACCAGGAAACTGTCAAGCAAGTCGAAGATATCCTTCTTGATTTAAAATCCAATGTCTTCGGATTTGAAGTCGATTCTGGAAAAGACGATATGGTCAAGGGCCTTATTGGAATGAATTTGGCTTGGAGTGGTGATGCTGTCTATTCTATGGATAGAGGGGAAAACGAAGCTAACCAGACTATCTATTATTCAATCCCGAAAACCGGTGGAAACATCTGGTTTGATGGATGGGTAATGCCTAAATCCGATTCACTTCACAAAGAAGAAGCCCAGGAATTTGTCGATTTCCTTTCTCGTCCTGATATCTCTAGCGCGAATATGGACTTTATTGGCTATACATCCTTCATTGCTGGAGAAGAAGTATTTGGATTAATTAGGGAATGGTATGACCCAAGAAGTTATCAGATGTATGTATATCATGATGCATCTAATGATCCTGGATGTACTTGGGAAGATAGCGATTTCGTCTATGATGAAAACGGCGAGAAAGTCATTAAAGATGGAACTGGTGTCCATGAAGATGGAGACGATTATGGTTCCTTTGATATGACTGGTTCAACCTATGATAAACCGATAGTTAATGGAACCCCAATGAGCTGGGAAGATTATATTAATCTATATAATGCCCAAGATGGCTTAAGCGAAGATGATAAGCTTGGTTGGGATACAGCTAACCTAACTTATGTATTTGATGGAACAATCTCTACCGATGGATATGATTTGAGCTCAACTATCCCTGATACAAACCCATTCTATTTCTATACTGACCAAACCGAAACTATTGTTTCTCCTTATGGGACTAGCGAAGAAGTAAAAGTAGGGAGGCAATTCTTTGCCCAATACCCTCCAGAAGACTTGATTCCTAAGTTAGCTGCCATGAAAGATTATGGAACCAATAACAAATATGTCCTTACTATGTGGGAAAATGTTAAAGGCAATAACCTTCCTTGGTGGGGAGTTGTTGTATTTGGAATAATCGTGACAATAGTTCTCTTCTTTGCAATTTCTGCTTTTGTTACCAAGATGAAATTTAGGAAACTAAAGGTCGAAAGAAGAAAGCAAGTCAGGGTTAAATAAATTTAATTAGTGATGGTCTATAAGGATTCTTGTAGGCCATTTTTTTGTTGGATAATTTGTGTTCTTACCATGGTGAACAAGCAAATTGCCTCATATAATTAATTATTTAGGACCTAAAGGGGGAGAGATATGAATGAAAGTTTAAAGGAAGCCATAGCTGAAACGCAGGCTGAAGTATTTACGATGTCTTGAGAATATAACCTAGACAGCGAGACTTTCATCAGGGTTTTTATGAAATCCCCCGTGGCTAGAGATCTTGACTCTACTTTTAATTTTATGCAGTGGCAGGGAGAGCCTATATCATGGAACGTATCCTTGATGAATTAAAAGACAAACTCAAATTTGGGGGAGAGATATACGACGAAGAGACTTTGTATTGGACTGGATATGTCTATAGGATGTGGCATTTTTATACGAATGAAACTAGCAAGGAAATATATAAACAAGCCAATGCAAAAACAATGAAATCACAATACCAACCTCTCCATAATTTGTGTTTAGAATGGACGGCAGATAGA
>URTN01000189.1 GCA_900550795.1 uncultured Mollicutes bacterium | reverse complement strand
AGAGCAAATAATGGAATTAAATGTTTTTTCATGTTTTCCTCCTTTAATCCCTAATTGTGGCGGCACTTCAACAAGAACGTCACCGCCCTTTATTGCTCATATTTTGTCTAGAAAGCGCTTTCAAAAGAATGGAAAAAACTCTAAAAAATTTAGAATAAAATACTATCTTAGACTAACAAAAACCTAGTTATTCCTAGTTATTTTAGTACCTTTTACATAGTAAAAATTATCGTTTATCTTGATTTCTTCTCCATAAACAGGAAGAGGAGTATTTTCAACTATATTCAAATAGATATCGGATAAAATCTTGGCTTGGTTATAAGCATCATTAAGTACAGTTCCTAATAAATATCCGTCCTTAACTGCTTGCTTTCCAGTCTCTGTTCCATCTACTCCTAATATAGGGAAGAATTGATCAATAAAAGGAATATTTACATCCATTTTTTCCTTTAGATATTCAACCGCGCCTAAAGCCATTTCATCGTTATTGCATAACAAGAGTTCTACATTCTCGCCGTTAAGATATATCTTTTTCATTTCTTCATAGGCAAGGCTTTTTTCCCAATCGCAATAACTAACATTAATCAAGTCAACTTCAAATCCTATTGTCCTAAGTTTTTCTAAAGCGTATTTACTTCTATTCTCTGCATCTTGATGGGAAAGTTCTCCTCTAAATAAGGCGACCTGTAATTTGCCATCATTATTCTTATCAAATCTAGATGAAGGGAAATTAGACGCCTCCCCAAAATAAGTAGAAGCAATCTCAGATTGGGCTTCGCCTTGGTAAGTGCTATCGGCACCTACATAATATATATTTTCTTTAGCCCAACTATTCTTCGTGCAGTCTTCCTTAAGGGGTTCTCTATTAATAAACAATACAGGGGTATCTTCTTTTTCGGCTTTTTCAATAATCATAGATGCACTTAATCTATCTACGACATTAATAATTAATGGGTTCTTTGGATTTAATTCCAATTCTTTCCCTATCTGGGTATTTTGGGTACTTTGTTTCCTTGAAGCGTTATATGTAGTGACTTCATATCCTTTTTCCTTTAAGGCCAAAGAGAATTCATCTTTTAAAGAAGACATGAAATTATCATTTAAGTCATAAATGAAGAAACATGGGTTTACTCTAGCTTCGCCGCAAGAAAGCAAAAGAAGAGGTAAGAATATTAAATTAGTTTTATTTTTCACGTTCCCCTCCTTCTGGGATTATTAAGGTAATTGTCGTACCTATATCCAAAGCACTTTCGATCTTCATATCGGCTTTATTCCCGTAATAGACACGTAGACGCATATAGACATTCTTCAATCCAACTCCTTTAGAAGAAGATTCATCTTTTAACGAATTCTCTAAAGCGAGGCGGGTTTCTTCTATCATTCCATATCCATTATCGGAAATAGATAGATACACGTATCCATTATTTTTATATCCTTTGACTTTTATTAACCCCACTTCCCCTTCTTTTAAGCCATGATTAATGGAATTCTCGATTATAGGTTGGAGGACTAATTTAACTATATCCATATCAAGAATATCTTCACTTACATCAAAACTATAATCGAAAGCATCCCCAAACCTAAGTTTCTGGATTAATAGATAATTCTTCGCATGTTCTATTTCTTTTCTTAAAGGGATGATGTTTTTCCCTTTGGAGATAGAAATCCTAAAGAACCTAGAAAGGGCGACAATCATTTCTTCGGCCTTATCGTTTTCTTTTTCTTCAATAAGGGCAAGAATGCTATCTAAGGTGTTATAAAGGAAATGAGGATTAATCTGGTTTTGAAGGGCAAGGAGTTCGCTTTTCCTTTGCTCTTCTTTTTCAAATATGAGTTTCTTAGTCAAATCATCAATCCTATCAATAAGGGCAATGAAGGAATTATCTAATTCAACAATTTCTTTTGACCCCTCAATATTCAAATGTTTGGAAGGAAGTTCTTCTAGGGATACTATTTGGCTCATCTTCGAACTTAATAACAAGATTGGCTTTACCGCTTTTCTTGATACAAGCAAGAAAATAAAAGCAGAAACCAATGCTAAAGCCACTCCGATTAGCGTTGTATATAAGGTGAAATTAGATATAGCAACATGGACGGCATCGTTATTTAAAAAGACGCCTAATCTCCAAGATGTTGAAGATATAGTAGATGCAAACACAAAGAAAGAATGGTCTCCTAGATTATAATTACCTACTCCCATTACTAGGTTTTGCAATATCCCCTTCTTAGCATCAAAATCGCTAGGCAAAGAAGAATATACTTCTCTATATTCCTTATCATAAATTAAGAAGCTGCTTCCTTCTCCTAAAGCCGTTTCGCTTAAGACGTTTACGATTTGATTGAAACTAAAATCAATACGTATAACCGCGTCAAAAGAAGAATCCCTATCGTAACTAGCATATCTAGAAAGGGTAAACATATATGGGTAGACCGGATTTGGAATGGAAGGAAGAGTAAGAATAGGTATTAATTTATTCTCGTTACTAGAAAACGTTTGTTTAAACCATCCTTCGTTTTTAGCGTTACTACTTGCTTCTATTTTCCCTGCGCTAGTAATCAAAGCCCCATCATTTGCGTTATAAATAGATGTTCCT
>URTN01000188.1 GCA_900550795.1 uncultured Mollicutes bacterium | reverse complement strand
ATCTATCCTAGCTTCCGTAGTAAGGAAATAGATACATCAAAAAGAATCAAGATGATGGTAATTGATGCCTTCTTTATCGCCTTGATTGTTATCTTTACATTTGTCCCAAATATCGGCTTTATAGCAGTAACTCCATTTATATCATTTACATTGCTTCATATCCCTGTATTAGTCGGAGCATATCTATTTGGTCCAAAAAGAGGGATGCTATATGGATTTATATTTGGTGTATGCTCATATTTGCAGGCTTTGACTGCCGGAAGTGGCTTCAATTTGCTATTTGCTTATCCTTGGACTGCCATACCTCCAAGATTATTATTTGGCCTAATTGCAGGAATTTGCTTTTCTTTTATAAGGAAACTTCACAAATTATCCCTAAAAGGGATATACTTATCAGCGTTAGCAATTGTGCTGACTTTTCTTCATACTGCTCTAGTGTTCCTAAATCTATATATCTTCTTCCCTGATACTGTTGGAGGATTGCTTACCTCTTCTTCTCCAGTTGCAACAGGGACTGCCCTTACCTTCTTTGCAATTATAGGATTTGGGGCTTTAGGAGAAATGGCTTTAGCAGGTATAATTGTCCCTTCATTAGGACTAGTTTTAGATAAGGTCATGCCACGATTAGGTAAGTAAAAAGGAGAATATATGCCAAATTTCAAGAAATTAGCAAAAAAATACGAAGAGAATTGTCTTTCTGCTTTAGTTGAATTAGTAAGGAAGAAATCTGTCTATGATGAATCTAGCATCTCTAATGATGCCCCTTATGGAAAAGGAGTTAAGTCAGGATTAGATTGTTTAGAGAAAATGGCTGCTGCCATGGGATTTAATACAAGGAATGTCGATGGACATTGCGTTGAGATTAGCTATGGTAGTCAAGGCCCATTAATTGGAATATATGTCCATTGCGACGTCGTTCCTGCTTCTGGAAAATGGGATAATCCCCCATTTGAAGGAAAAATAGTCGGCGAAGGAAAAGAAAAGAAAGTCATCGGCAGGGGAACTAGCGATGATAAAGGACCATTAGTAGCAGCCCTTTATTCCCTTAAATTATTAAAAGATAACGGACTTATCTCTAATTATAGAGTCCGCCTAGTTGCTGGGGGAGATGAAGAAAGAGGCTCATCTTGTCTAGATTATTATTTCAAAACAAAAAACAATCCTCATTGCGATTATGGATTTACTCCTGATGCTGATTTCCCTCTTATCTATGCCGAGAAAGGAATCGTCCATGGTTCTTTGACTAAATTAATCAATCTTTCTCCAATTGTTGCTATCGATGGAGGGGTTGCCTCTAATGCCGTATGCGACAAGATGGTAGTAACTATCCCAACTGATAAGAAATTCCTAAAGAAATTCCTCGATGAAAAAATAAATGGGGATATTTCCGAAGTCGGGGAAATAATGATTGTCACCTTCAAAGGTAAATCCGCGCATGGCTCTACTCCTGAATTAGGAGAATCTGCGATGGCCAAAGGATTTGCTTTCCTAGGAAGCTATTACAACAATAAGTTCTTGCTTAATTTGGCTAAGGCCATTATCGATACAAGGGGCTCTTTATTTAAAGGAAATGCCACTTCAAAAGAATTAGGTGAATCTACCTATAATTATGGATTAGTCACCTATAATTCTAAAAATGTCTTAACTATCTCGCTTGATTATAGGTATGGAGAAGATGCAAATGCAGATGAAGCAGTTAATAACTTGTCTAAATTTGTTGATATGACTTTTGTCCCATCTTCAAAATCAGATATCCTTTTATTCGACAAGAAGTCTCCTTTGGTAGCGACTTTGATGAAGTCCTATAAGCATATGACCCATAAATTCTTTGATAAGCCAATGGCTATTGGAGGTGGAACATATGCAAAAGAAGCCAAGAATATCGTCGCCTATGGAAGTGCCTTCAAAGGACATCCAGGTAACATCCATTCCCCAAATGAATATATCTATGTAAAAGATTTATTCGCCCAGATTGCCATCTATGCCGATGCAATATATAAATTAGGTCAATTGAAGAAGTGAGAAGTAGAAGAAAGAAGTGGGCTCTCCCCTTCATAAATGAAAATAAAGATATATTTATCGAAGATTTTGCTTCTAATGAAGACTTTTTCACTTCCCCTTTGTATCTAGAAATAGGTACAGGTAAAGGGGATTTTATACTTAATATGTCGTTTATCCAAAAAGGGCATTATATAGGTATAGAAAAAGATCTTTCCATCGCTGCAATTGCAGGTAGGAAGGTAAAAGAAAATAACAACAAGGATATCAAGCTTATCAATGATGATTTTGATAATGTATTTGAAGAATTGTCTAAATATAAATTCGATGCGATATATCTAAATTTCTCTGACCCCTGGCCTAAACTAAAGCATCATAAAAGAAGGCTTACATATGCTTCTAGGTTATCTAATATGTCTTCTTTATTGAATAAGGATGGTAAGATATATATAAAAACGGATAATGCAGACTTATTTAGCTTTACATTAGAGCAAATCCCATCTACTGATTTAGCTATATTAAGTGAAGACAATGACTATAAATTGCTTGATAATGATGTCGAGACTGAATATGAAAAGCAATTTAGGAGTCTAGGCATCCCAATCCATAGGCTTATAT
>URTN01000187.1 GCA_900550795.1 uncultured Mollicutes bacterium | reverse complement strand
ATAACGGAGAAAGCATTTATGAAGTTAATTGATTACACGAATAATAAATTAAGCGGAATAGCGTATGGTGGTTCAGAGAAAAAGGTTGGGATTATGATTTATAATTCTCCTTATATGCTTAAATTCCAAAAGAAGACACCATTTGGAACTAGATACAATACTATTTCGGAATATTTAGGGAGCCACATTTATCAAATGCTTGGCTTTAATTGCCAAGATACTGTTCTTGGTATTTATAAGGGTGAGAATGTGGTGGCGTGTAAAGACTTTGTCGTAGATGGATACCAATTCGTACCGTTTAATGATGTGGGCGAATCTACAATTGAGGAAGACAAGGAACAATATCAGTACAGTTATGAAGATATTGTTGAACTCTTGATAGCTAATAAGAAACTAACTAATGTTGAAGAAACTATTTCCCTATTTTTTGAAATGTACATTGTAGATGCTCTTCTTGGGAATTTTGATCGTCATGGTGGGAATTGGGGATTCTTGAAGAAGGACAATAAATATTGTGCAGCCCCAGTTTTTGATAATGGGTCTTGTCTTTTCCCGAATTTAGCAGATGAAGATGAAATGCTAAAAATTATGAATGATGAAGAACAAATTAATTTGAGGGTATATAAATTTCCTACATCCCAAATAAAACTGTTTGGGAATAAGAGTTCTTATTTTGAAGTTATTTCTTCTTTGCAGTTTGAAGAAATGAATAAGGCATTATTAAAGATATACCCAATTATTAATTTAGATAAAATATACAAACTTATCGATGATATCGACATTATTAGCGATACCCATAAAAAGTTTTATAAAACAATGATTGGAAATAGATATGAGAAAATCATTAAGTATTCATACGAGAAGTTGGTGAAAAGATAGATATGAAAACATATACATCTAAAGGAACAATTTGCATTGCGGGCCAATTTGATTTGATTTATCGGGTGGCTGACATTTTCTATTACTTAAATGACGATGATTCTTTTAAATATGTCTTTAAGCCAAATTATGCGGTTACTGAATTAATTAGTTCATGGTATTTTCAAGGTATCCCTGGATTGAACTTGGATTTAAAGAAAGAGGAATATATTAGAGAAAATAGGGTTCCTGTTTTTATCTCCGAAAGAGTTCCGTCTCCAAGAAGAGAAGACTATTTTGAACTTCTTGAAAAAGTAAATATGGATTATATGGATCCAATTGAATATTTGATAAGAACTAAAGAGCGATATTCAGGAGATAAGTTATTTGTCGTCCCTTATGAAGATAAAAAAACAGTGATTTTGAATAAAGATACCCATGATACGAATGCATCGTTGCTGAAAAAGATTCTTAAAGAGATTTGCTTTGGCAACGATGTTGTTATAAATAACCAAACTATTAATGATAGCAATCGTAAGATATTTCATGACATCTTTATGGATTTATATTCAAGGTCATATGAGCTTAGAAAAGAAAAACAAAAAGAAGGAATATTGGAAGCCAAAAATAACGGCAAGTATAGGGGAAGAAAGCCAATAGAAGTAGACGAAATGAAATTTCTAGACCTTTTGTCAAAGGTTGAAGAAAAAGAAATGAGTCCTAAAGAAGTCGCATCTATATTAGGGATTAGTATCGATAAATACTATAGAATTAAAAAGAAACTGCAAAATTAAAAACATAGTCTATTGCAAATAACATTAACGTAACCTTTCAAAAGTAAAATTGTTATACGAGACTGTTTGATAAATGAAAGTTAAGTTAGATTAATAATCTATTGCTTCTTCCTGGTGTTTTCGTATAAAATTACTGCATAAAAGATTTTATATTAATCAAATTAATGTTGACTAATGATGGAACGTGCCTCTATTGTCAACGATTAAGGGAGGAAACCACAAAAAAATGAAAAAAATTCTAGGGTTGGCATTTATTGCCTTGATTGCTTTGCCTGCGGCGCCAGCAAATAAAGAATCTAATTCCCCCTCTTCAATTACTAAGAAAAACAGAAGTAGTGAGTTTGATGCACATTGTTCTGTATATGGCTTTTCTATTTCCAGTGATTGGGAGCCCGTTTACATGAAGGATTTTAAAGTCTATTCATATCCAGTTAGGGACGCAGGGCACCTTCAGTATCAAACTGACATCCAACAAGTTTTCCTAAGTAATAAATATTCATCTAAATCATTTGCTTTTGCTTATAGGGTTGTTCTTTCTCCATTACAGCCAGGGAGAAATTGGGGTTTTCTTGGAATAGGAAGTTATGGAGACAATTGGTATGCTAGATCATTGAAAACCACAATAAATTTAAGAGATGGTTATTCTTTGGCAGACTGGTCTCCTAAAAATGTTCCTGCAACTTATTCAGGCTCGATAGGTGTAGGAGGAGGCTCGGGAGGCTTTCAAATTAGTGCATCTGTCGATTTCTCTATGTCAGAACTTACGGTTATCAGCAGATCAAATGTTGCGACCGCTCATTATGAGACTGAATATAGAATATCTGGGACGGGAAATTATGCTGCTAACTCAATTGCCTTCTATGGATTTCTAACGTTTGTTACTCCTAGCCCCGGTGGCGCTTGGATAGATGTTACTCATAGTTGTGGTTATGAAGGCGTTGAATACCACCATCTTGTTACTCATGAT
>URTN01000186.1 GCA_900550795.1 uncultured Mollicutes bacterium | reverse complement strand
TCCTTATAGTGATCTATTTTCCAGTTTGGGTCTACCCCTAGATCAAGTGGGGCGAATATATTCATTTTGTATAGATGTGATGCTACTTTGGCGATCATGGCAGCATTATCGGTCGTACACCATAATGGAGGAATGACGAGTTCGACATCGCTTCCATCGAATTTTTCTTTCATCTGCTCCCTTAGATATGAGTTAGCGGATACCCCACCTGCTAAGACTATTTGTTTGACATTATATTCTTTAGCAGCCATAACGGCCTTATTCACTATCTGGGCAACTGCTACATCTTGGAAAGATTTAGCCATGTCATTGATATTGATTTCTTCCCCTTTCATCTTAAGGGTATTGACTAGATTAATGACGGCAGTCTTAAGTCCGGAATAAGAGAAATCATAAGGATTATCGCTAACATGAGGAGAAGGCAAATCATATGTATGTTTGCCTAATTTAGCATGTTTATCAATCGGGACTCCTCCTGGGTAAGGAAGTCCTAATACCCTAGCAACCTTATCATAACATTCCCCGATTGCATCATCATTAGTCTCGCCAATTATCTTGAAGTCCATATCTTCTTTCATATAGACTAGCTCGGTGTTCCCCCCACTTACGACAACACAAAGAAGAGGGAACTTCAATTTGCCAACATATTCATTCGCATATATATGTCCTGCTAAATGATGTACTGGTATGAGTGGTTTCTTATAAAGCAATGCTAAAGTTTTAGCAGCTTGAAGCCCAACATGGAGGCAGCCAATTAAACCAGGCCCCCTAGTAACTGCTATAGCATCCATATCTTCGAACTTCATCTTTGATTCGTCTAAAGCTTGTTGGAGACAGAAGCAAATATTCTCGCAGTGAAGCCTAGAAGCAATCTCAGGCATGACTCCACCGAATTTTTCATGTACGGCAATCTGGGTGGCAACTACATTAGCCTTAAGGCAATCCCCATCTAGGATTGCAACAGCTGTTTCATCGCAGCTAGATTCTATTGCAAGTATCTTAGCCATTGATAATACTCCTTACAAAATATAGCGCATCTTCCCCATCGTCATAATATGACTTCTTGGTAGTGATTTCTTCGAATTTATGCTTTTTGTAGAACTTTTGCGCGACTTCATTCGATTTCCTTACTTCTAATGTGATGAATTCGACTGGATCTTCTTTGGATTCGCAGTCTTTAATCATCTGCCCTAGAAGCATATTGGCAACGCCTTTGTTCCTATATTCTTTTTTGGTTGCGATTTGGCAAATAGAAGAAGAATTGAAGGTAACATAGAAATCAATGAACCCCACTACTTTATTATCAACAAGAGCAACATAGAGGTAGCTAACTGGGTTTTCATTCATCTCATATAGCATTTGCTTTAAATCATATGGGTGTTTGAAACATTCATTTTCGATTGCCATTACTTCATCTAAATCGCTTGGAAGCATCTTCCTAACAACAATCTTAAATAATGGGGAAGCATAGTCATCTTTTAGATATAGAGGCCTTACTTCCATTGGGTTTTTAACATGATGGACTTCGTCTTTTAGCAAAATTAGATTAGAAGCAACGTCTGCTTTATACCCTCCTTTTCCTAAATAAGTTGCATCCCCACACAAAACCAAGGAAGGATCTTTTTCTAACATTGATAAGACTTCAGCATTTTCTTTAATGCAGTCTTTTAATATTTCCTTGTCTTTATCATAGATTGCAACGTAGCTTCTTTTCCCTCTCGCATTAGAAACAATCAACGACTTAGTGTCCCTATTTCTAAGTATTTCTAAGCTAGATCCGACATAAAGAGGGATGTTTAAAGAGAATGCGATTATCTTAGCAACCGTAAGGGCAATTCTAATCCCTGTATAAGAACCAGGTCCTTTAGAAACACATACGGAAGCGATATCTTTCCTAGTTAAGTTATGCTTATTCATTAATTTATCTATTTCATAAACAAGCAATTCGCTTTGCCTTTGATAGCAAGAATAGCTAACTACATCCTTAATAGAATCACCAAATATTCCAACAAGAAGGTCCTTGTCGGAAGAATCCAATACCAAATCAATCATTGTCTAGACTCCCAATAAGAGGATAAAAACGAGAAGAAGTAGAAGAGAAAGTTATCTTTCTTTTGTTTTCTCCCAAATTATTAATAGTTATTTCAAGGAATTCATCAGGAATTAAAGAAGCGATATAATCAGGCCACTCGATAAAACAAGCCCCATCGCCTTCGATATATTCATCTAAGCCAATCTCAATGTTTTGTCCTTCGAGCCTATATGCATCGATATGATATAGAGGGATAGTCCCATCAAAATAGCATTTCATGATGTTAAATGTAGGAGAAATAACATCATCTTTGATATTTAGCGCTTTCGCTACTCCAGAAACAAAAGTAGTCTTTCCAGCACCTAAATCACCTTTTAGAAGAATAACGTCCCCCCTAGTTAGACTAGAGGCAATCTTGGAGGCAATTTGCTTTGTTTCTTCCTTAGAATTCGATATTAAAACTTTTTCCATAAATAAACCCTTGGAAATTATACTCTTTTTTACTTAGTAAAAGATATTAAGGTTTGCTATCTCTTTTCCATTTTAAGAACAAGTTGACTAGATGAAACGTCGAAATGAAATTTTCGTAAAATGTAAATAAACACATTATACGTATT
>URTN01000185.1 GCA_900550795.1 uncultured Mollicutes bacterium | reverse complement strand
AAAATAGCCTTTCTAAAATAAATAAAGAAATATCTAAATTAGAAGCCTTGCCTAATGTTTCTTCCCCTATAAAAGAGCAAGAATCATTACTTGAATTAGATAAAGCGATTGAAAATGTCTCTTTAGCCTTAGAAGAAAAGATTGATAACCTTAAAAGAGAATCCAACAAAACCCAATATGTATTGGATTCAATGGAAGAAGGTTTATTAGTATTAGATAAAGATGGTTCGATAATATTAATCAATAAATATCTTTTAGATGTTCTTAATTTAAATAAATTAGATTTAGATAATAAGCATTATAGGCATCTATTATTAGGAGAAAAATTCGACCAAATAATAAAAGATACTTTAGAAAAAGGCACTTCTACAGTCGATATAAATATAGGTAACAAGATATATGCCTTATTTTCTAATGAAATCCCATTGTCTTGGCTAGAAGATGGCAAGGATAAAGGGATATCGATTATCTTCCTTGATGTAACTTCTACTAGAAACAATGAACAAATAAAGAAGGAATTCTTCCAAAATGCCTCTCATGAATTAAAGACCCCGTTAACTACAATTATTGGTTATAGCGAGCTTCTTTCTGCTCATCTAATAAAAGATAAGAAAGAAATAACAAATGCCGAACTAGCCATAAATAAAGAAAGTAAAAGAATGAAAAACGTCATTGATGACATGCTTTCTTTATCAACATTAGAGGCTAAAATGGATAAAGAAGATAAAACTAACCTAGATTTAAAACAGCTAATTGAAGAGACCATATCTTCTTTCTCTTACCAAATAAAGGAAAAGAATATAGAAGTCTCCACTTCTTTAGATAAGGTAAATTTACTTATATCAAAAGATGAATTTGAAAGATTATTCAGGAACTTATTTTCTAATGCGATTATCTATAACAAATTAAACGGAAAGATAAATGTCGAATTAAGAAAGAATTACCTAAAAGTATCCGACTCTGGCATAGGAATCGATGAAAAAGATAAAGATGCTATATTTACTAGATTCTACAGGGTTGATAAATCTAGAAGCCGTGAAGAAGGTGGGACTGGATTAGGTTTAGCTATTGTAAAACATATCTGTATCAATAACGGATTCAAAATAAAATTAGATTCAAGGTTAGAAGAAGGATCTACGTTTACTATTTATTTTAAGCCCTAAATAGATCATCAAGAGTAACAACATTAGTAAATATGCTGCTATATTCATTTTTGAATAGGCCGAAAGTTGTAATCAAAGTATTATGGACGACAAATTTCTTTGAAATAGATTCAGAAAGCAACGTTTGCCTGCCCATTATCTTTTTATAATATTCCTTACTAACTTTGAAATCATCGCTGTAGTATTTGATTTCACACATATTTATTATGTTGTCATTCCTTTTGATTAATAAATCTATTTGAGTTCCTTCTTCATCACCGTTTCGCTTTGACCATGCACTGCTTTCGGTAATAACAGCAGGTATACCAAGGGCAAATTTAATCTGGTCTATGTGATTAAAGCAAACATTCTCAAAAGCAAATCCTCTCCATGAAGACAAAGATGGAGAAGTTACATTTTGCTGCCAAAATTGGTTATTTAATCTAGATTTGCCTTCTAAGAAATGCAAATAGTAGATGCAAAAAGGGTCAATCAATTTATAATGCAATTCTCTTTTCCCACATCCAAAAGGAACATATGCAGCAACGAAATCGCTTGAAACCAAAGCGTTGAGGTTGCTAGACAATATTGAGCCATCGGCAATCCCTACTTTTTCTACAATTTCCTTTCTTGTATAGCCCGCATTTCTAGTGTAAAGGAATTTTACAATGGATTTAACCGCTTCCGAATCAGAAAACATGGAAGAAAAAAGACGGTTGAATTCATCTTTGAAAACACCATGCGAATCAAAGAATAAGTTGTCAATATTCTGGGCTAAGCTCAATTCAGGTTTAACATAGCCCATATAATAAGGAATACCTCCGAAGATCATATAGCTTTGAGCAATGTCATATCTTGATAATCCCACATTGTTGCTCTTATAGAATTGTTCGCACTCATTCAAATTAAAAGGCGATAGCTTTATTACATAAGTCAATCTGTTATATAAACCACCGTAATTATTAATGAGTTTGTTTTGTATCCACGAGTTTGCACTTCCAGAAACAATAACCATTAAATTATCCCTATGTGAACCCCAGCCATTCCAAAATGATTCAAAAGCTCTTACAAAGGATGATTTCGGGGTATCCATCCAAGGCAATTCATCAAGAAATACAACTTGCCTAGAGCCATCATTCTTAGATTGAAGAAATTTTTCAAGAAGCAAAAAAGCATCAAACCAATTGGATGGACATTGGCATTTTTCCATGCCTTGAAGCAATAACGAATTATAAAACGAATCCAGTTGCTGTTTTAATAATTCTTTGCACCCGTCTCCCGCAGGAGAAAGCCCTGTGTGTCTGAATGTAACCCTGTTTTCAAAAGTTTTATCAACAAGATAGGTTTTTCCAACACGTCTACGACCATAAATAGCAACAAGTTCAGGTTTTTTGTCATCATACAATCTATTTAAATCATTAATTTCTTGTTTTCTTCCAATCATATCTGAACTCCTTAATCAAATTTATGTCAATGTAACTTAATAATACTTAATAGATAAACCGCTGTCAATTTGATTTTT
>URTN01000184.1 GCA_900550795.1 uncultured Mollicutes bacterium | reverse complement strand
GATATAATCTATCAATAAATTCTAGCTTTTGACAAGCCTTGTCGCTTTTAAAAACATATTGCATGCCTAAGTTTGTTGCTGATAAAGCATGGAGGCAAGCTTCATCGGTAATTTCTCTTCTTGCAAAAGAATCTATAGTTTTAAACATTTGATTATCAGCAATCGGCGCAACTACAATGTCGGCACTTTCTACTTCTTTAATTATATTTTTCACTTCCTCATTTATTTCAAAACTTCTAAAAGCGTTACGGTAATACAAAATCGCATATAACCATTTTCGGTCAACATCAAATAATACCTTTTTCGAACCGCTGTCATCGAAATAAAAAGCATAAACGGAAGCGTAGTCTTTGTCACATACCCACGTCGCGCCTTGCCTTAAAGATTCACCAACATAAAAGCCATCCCCAAAATCATTAGGGGGTGTTGAATGTTTTGTATCGATATCCCCTTGTATATCAACACCCGTGCCATGAAATAGCAATAATCTGCCATTTTTTTATCAATAAATAGGGATTCTTTTCCTTTGTTGAAATCAATTCCGCGATTATAAATATAGCCGTATATCTTTTCTAGGGTTTCTTTGCTTGGCTTGTCCTCGTTTTTGAAAAGACGGCTAAGTTGCATCCTTGATAGATCAATGGAATCGAGAAATAAATCTTTATTGATTTCAAAAAAATCAAGAATTCTTTGCACATCCAATTTAATATTATAACTTTTCATATTTTGGTTGTAACCTAGGTTACATGTAAAATCACTAATCTAATATATCCTTAGACGCAACCCCACTACTTGAATTTCGAAAAGCCCGTTATGAATCTTTCTCATCATTATAAAAAATCCCCTTTTTTGAATAAATCAAGGGGAAATTGAGCATTTTTGGAGCAGCCTGCGGGAATCGAACCCGTATAACCAGCTTGGGAAGCTGGTGTTCTACCACTGAACTAAGGCTGCATGACCAACTAGCCTTGTAATTAAACATTCTTTAAAGGCTATAGTCAATGATTTACTTTGATTTTACAGTTATTTTTGCATTTGGATACTTAACTAGGCTTTTGGCAAATTCAATCGCTTCTTCCTGGGTATCGAATACTTTGACTGCATCTTCTCTAGAAGCATATCTAACTCTCCATTTACAGGAAGAATTATTATCTAACGCTTTCGATTCATAGACGACTCTAGGACCAGCAGGAACAATAGATGGAGTTTTATCCTCTATCTTAGGTTGTTCATTAACATTGTCTTCTATTTTTACTTCTTCTTGTTTGACATCCTTAATGATATTCTCTCCAGTTTCAAGATCATTCATTGTAACCGGGGTGGCAGTCAATATAGTCTCCACTTCATTTAAAGTTGCAAACATTTTGTGGAATCCAATGAATGGACCAACAATAAATAAAATACCAAAGAAAGCAAAATTGAAAGTAGATGCAAAGGAAGTCCTTGGTTTAGATATCTCTAATTGGATTGCCTTTTCTTCAATCCTATTAGATAGAAGGGATATATATATTAATGGGGCAATACCTAAAGTAATAAATCCTAATATCCATATAGGCCAGAAAGGCTTGCTTTTCTTATTGGTAAAATAATCAACTTCTTTTCTAACCTGATTAATAACTACAAGGCAATATATATTAAGTGTAATAAGGCTAAGCAATGTAAATAAGACACCAGAACGTTTCTTGTTTTTATATTCCATATATACTTTCTTCTCCTTCGATGGTTTGATTTTATCACATTAAAGGAATAGAGAAAAAAGAAAACAGCAAGAGATGGCTGCTTTATTGATTTGGTAAGCATATCCCACTCGTTAGTAAAATTTTAACTTGCTAATTATGTTTTCCCATTAACTCTATGCATTCATTAAAATTAGGAGATGGGACATAGCCAAACTCAGCCTTGTTATAGTGACTCAGCAAATCTTCGGCCGAACGAGGCCCTCCACTAGAAACCGGAGCATCTTTCAAGCAAAACAAAGCACTGCCCAAATCATCTTTCCTAAACGAAAAATAGATTTGGTCTTTCCTCATCATGTGTTTGCAAGATATCAATTCCAAATCATGGGCCGTAAAAAGCAATTGCCCATTCTTGTTGGCAAAACTATTAAACGAAGCAAGAATGGCCCTTGATAATTTAAAATGCAACCCATTATCTAATTCATCGATAATAAGTGTCTTTCCTTCGATTATTGCTTCATATACATAAGAGGCGATGGCTTCTATTTTCTTAGTTCCACTAGAATCAAACAATATCGAAGGTATTGCCTTGCCATTATATTTGGTAAACAATTTCAATTGATCAATTATATCAACACCTTTCAAGGCTTCTTCATTTATAGACTCGTCATTTTGATTCTTAAAAATCATTTCGTTATTATAGAAAAAATCTTCCACTGATAAGTCTGCGTGTTTTATAAATTCTAGAATAAATTTCTTTTTATTCGAATCGTTTCCTTTTAATACATTGATTGTCTTTTGAATTGGGATATTAAACAATTCGATAATCTCTAGAGAATTAGCAAAAGACTTAAAAGATTCTAAATATGGTTTTAAGGGCGAAAAGACATCGTTATCCAATGAAACGCAATAAAGAAAAAGCTTTGTAGATGGCAATAATTTTAGTAAATCAAGATTATCGTTCCCGAATACACTCAATAACCCTTTTTCTTTATTTCTAGTATAGATATTCTT
>URTN01000183.1 GCA_900550795.1 uncultured Mollicutes bacterium | reverse complement strand
AACTAATACGACGTTATTGATAAGCGAATAAGACAATATGGCTAATAAAAACGATACAAGGATATTCATTTGCTTTCTCCTTTCATCTTGGCTAATTTAGCATCGACTTTCTTCTTGTTTTCCTTTTTGTTTCTAATCGAAGTAAGGATAGCTAATATTATTGCTACAACTAGGAAAGCCCCTGCTGGGTTAGTAAAGAAAGAGAAAGCAAAGCCGTAATTCTCTCCCTTTAATAGATATAATTTAAAAGGCACTCCTCCATTTGCATTTGCAATAAAGGTGAATGTTGTTCCGAAAGTAAGCATCCCAGTACCTAATACTTCTCTAATTAAGGCAATTAAGCATATAGCTAGTGTATAACCTAACCCATTACCTAAGGCATCTAACATTGATAGGACTGGTCCATTCTTGCTAGAGAAGGCTTCCGCCCTACCTAAAACAATACAATTAACAACAATAAGAGAAATAAATACACCTAATGTTGAATATAATTCAGGAAGATAGGCTTCACATAATAATTTAACTACCGTTACAAAGGAAGCAATGATAATAATATAGCAAGGTATCTTTATTTCTTCTGGGATTAATTTCCTTAATAAAGAAATAAGTAAATTGGAGAAGAATAGGACAAAAGTAAATAAGACACCCATCCCTAATGCCGCTTCTAGACTTTTAGTAACTGCTAAAGCTGGGCAAAACCCTAACAAGGAAACAAATAAAGGATTCTCTTTAATGATTCCAGATATAAATGCGGATTTATATTCTTTCTTTTCCATTTATTTGCCCTCCTTGTAGTTAGCTACTGCTTCTAATACCATCTCTTGAATTAATTTAGCCCCGAAAGTTGCCCCACAGCTAACATTATCCAAGGCAACTTCTTTATTAGACGAATTCATATATGGGTTAATGTAATTATCTTTTAATGTCTGGGCATAAGATTGATTTAAATCAAGGAATGACATCCTTCCTAATTTAAATTCACTTGATATCCCAACTAGCAAAGTAATCGACCCATATGCGTTTTTTCCAGAGCATTTATATATACGTCCTTGTGCTTCTTTGCTAATCTCCCAATATTTTTCAATGTGATTGTTGTTTACTTCAATCGGAGAAGAAATATCTCCGCTAGGATAAATTTCCCTTAATAATTTCTCTTCCTTTTCTTTATTGTTTTTAGCAATTACTTGGGAAGTGAAATGATTAACAACGCTAACTAAGGTAGATGAAATACCTGCAATTGCAAATAGAACTAGGCCACATTTTAATATTTTCTTTGTTTCAGTCTTCATACTAAATTGCCTCCAAATCCAATTCCTAGCCCTACTACTAATAAAGAAATAGCAGCAATACATCCCATGCAAATAAGTTTCCCTTTGCTATATCTAGATCCGCTCCAAATTGGATAATCGATAAATGGAGAAATCATGTTACCAATAAGTATGGAATATATAACTCCTTCTGGAAGGGCACCGAATAGACGAATAATGACAGTTATTACGCCTAAAACTAATCCATATATTATTCTTCCTGGGGGATTAATTGGACATGTAACTGGATCAGTTGCCATATAAGTTAATCCAAATAGGAATCCTCCTGAAAAGATCTGGAATCCCATAAACCTAAAGAAATCTATATTTTCCCTACTGCAGATTATTATTCCTGCTAAAGCCATCAAAAGGGTAAACATTCCGAAATAAGAAACTACTATCCTAAAATCAATTGCCCTTCTAATTAATAGATATATAAGACCGATAAGGATAGCAATCTTGAAAGTCTCACCCATTACCCCACTATATTTACCTAGAAACATATCAAGGACACTTACTTGATTTATATACAAGAACTTGCCAGTTAATGAATTATGGCCACTAGGGACAACAAAGCCGTTTAGCCCAGTCAATATAGTCCCACCAGTAGTAACATTAAATGAATCTGGTACTAGATATTTAAAATGCGAACCGAAGCAAATTTTAGCAAATACCATTCCAACGGCAGCAGGATTAAATATATTATTCCCGTTCCCGCCAAACACTAGTTTTCCTATTGCTATTCCAAATATCGAACCAAATATGATAGTTAGATAAATAAAGTAAACAGGTTCACAAGTAGAAGGCAATATAAGGGCAAATATAATTCCAGATACACATGGGGCCAATATGTTATTGACCGAATAATGTTTCATGGCCTCGTTATAATGTTCTTTGAAACTATGCTTATTCCCATCATATGGGATATGATACCTAATTAATGTATAGATAAATTCGCATAAACACATCATCAAGCAACTTAAGCCTATATTAATCGCAGCTTGGTAAGAATAGAAAACAACTGAGCAAATAACTACAGGCGCCAAAGCGATAATTACATCAAGTAGCATCCTGCTTAATGAGTCTTTTCTTCTTAAATGAGGCGATTTTTCTGCAACAATTTTTATTTCATTCATGGAAGTTTTGCGATAATTTTCGCCCTCCTAACATAATCTAATACCCTTATTTTGCTTGTGCATGAATACGAGCATAGCCCACATTCGATGCATCTTTCTGGGTGAAGTCTCTTGACTGCATCTTTATTCATTGCCTTAACCGCATTCATTATCTGGACCGGCTCTAATTTATTCGGGCAAGAAAGGACACAAGACCCACACCTAATGCAATTCTCTTCTCTATTTTCTTCTTTATTTAGGATAATTAGGGAAGTAACTGTTTTAGTAACAATGCAGTCATCGCTAGGCAAGGATGCACCCATCATCGGGC
>URTN01000182.1 GCA_900550795.1 uncultured Mollicutes bacterium | reverse complement strand
CATTAGAATCATCATTAAAAGAATCCAATAATTTGGAAAAAGATTCCATCAAGGCTTCTTCTTGGCTAGTTAACGAGGCTAGTTCTTCGTTAATAGATTTAACAGAAGAAGAATAATCATCTTTTAATTTAGATTCCAGACTCTCTTCTTTTGAATCATTTTCCGATTTTAAAACTAATAGGGACTGCTCTAGCTCCTTCTTCTTAGAAGAGAGAAAGACCAATTCGTCTTCTAGTTCATCTAATTCTTTCTTTTCTTTCTTGCTAACTTTATTTGCCATAATTATTTATCTAATCCAAATGAAGAAAACATCTTCTTATATTCTTCTAATGTCTTATTAGCCTTCTTGTCTTTATCTTCCTTAATAGAAGCATCTACCTTGCTAACTAGTTCATCTTTAACTATTTTTACTTGTTCAGTTACTTCCTTTAATGAAGATTCATATTCTTTTATTCCATTAGAAAGAGCATCATCAGCCTTATCCATCAAGGAATTAAGCCTGTCTTTATAATCTTTGCTAATTGAATTTAATTCTTTTATATCCATAAGTGCTTTCTTGATAGAGAAATTTTCTTCTAGTTTTGATAAATATTCAAGTACCCTTATTTAAAGATAAATAAATAGGGGCTTTCTCAAGCCCCAAAAGTGTAAATGTTCTACGTATTGTTCTATTTACTCAATATATAGAAAGCCGAGTAATAAGGAACAGTAAAGGTTTGCTCAATAAGTGCAATATTTTGAGCGGTCATCTTTAATAAGTGATCCACTTTGTATTTTGGATTAGACAAAACCATTTTCGCAGACTTTGTATTGCCAGTGGTAGCTTTTGCTTCAATCAAATAAGGTGTTGAATTTATTTTTGAAACAAAATCAACCTCTAAACCACTATCCTTAAAGAAATAGAATAGCGGTCTGCCCAATTTATGTAGCGCCTCCGCTATAAGGTTTTCATAAATCATTCCTTTCCCCATTCCAAGCTCATTAGACAAAATTTTAAACGGAATGTCTTTATCAAGCATGCCTATTAAAAGTCCAATATCTGAAACATAAACCTTGAACTGATCTTTGATAGCAAAGAAGTCGAATGGTTCTTCTATAGTCGATAAGTTATAGCAGACATCAATCAAACCATAGTTTTTAAGCCACCTAACTGCATCTTCATGAGTTCTTGCTTTAGCTTTTTTATCAATTGTAGAATATTGGAATTTTTTATTGTCCCTAGCCAGTTGTTTAGGAATGGAATCGAAAACATCCATAATTTTTGTTTTTTCCAATTCATCAATGACAATTTCATTTTTATCATTTAAATGGGTCCCAAAATCTGATTTGTAATCTCTAAGTAATCTAAGTTGGATCTTCCTAACTTCGGCAATATCGTTTGCTTCAACAAATTTGTTTACTACTTCCGGCATGCCGCCAACGCAAATATATTTTCGTAACAAATCTAAAAACGTTGTATGCAGAAAGGTAGGCAATTGTTTTTTGTTATCAATACAATACTTTAAATTCTCAATGACATTTCTATCTACGTTAAGTGCCCATAAGAATTCCTCAAAATCAAGAGGGTACATTTCGATTTGTTCTTCTGAACCAACCGCTATGCCACGCGATTGAACTTTACCAATTCTATAGCCGTCAACCCCCAATAATGAACCGGTACAAATAACATCATATCTTCCATCGTCTTTAAAATATTTCAAAGACGATCTTGCATTAGGGCAATCCTGAAGTTCATCAAAAATTAACAGTGTTTTGTGGGGAACCATCTTGGATCTTTGAATAACCCTGTTATCAGAGGGCAGGGCAGAAATTGAAAGAGCGATATCAGCAATGTTAAAGTCACCCTCAAAAATAGCTTGAAGACTAGTTTGTTTTCTAAAGTCTAAGATAAAGGCGTTATCGTAATTGGCTTTAGCAAATTCCTTAACTGCGTAGGTCTTGCCAACTTGCCTTAATCCTTTAATAACTAGTGGCGTTTTTTGGTGATTATTTTTCCATTCAGATAAATACTTAGTAATTTTTCTCTCTAACATACGGCTTTCCTTCGAGTAAATAATACCATTTTAATCACTTTTTCCAAGGGAGAATTTCAATGTTCGTGCACCTTTTCCTAGGGAGTTTTTCAATGTCTATGCACTTTTTCCAATGGAGAATTTCAATGTTCGTGCACTTTTTCCTAGGGAGTTTTTCTATGTTCGTGCACTTTTTCATAGGGAGTTTTTACTCGACATAAACAAAAGCCATGTTATATAAATTAGGGACTTGGAACAGTCATAACATACGTAACAAAACCAAAAAATCGATTGATTCACGTAACAAATATTTTGTTTTAGACATTGACAAAAGTCTAAAGGAGTCTAAAAGTAAATCGAAAGTCTAAAGGAGTCTAAAAATGAAAACCAATCCATTTGAATTAACATTTGGCCTAAAGCCAGATAACTACATATCAAGATTGAAACAATCCGAAGAAATAATCTCTTCATTTGAAGAAGGCACGAATCATATTTTTATGATAACGGGGGTTAGAGGAACCGGAAAAACAGTTTTATTAACCCATGTCGCAGAACACTTTGAATCTAAAAATGATTGGATGGTCATAAATCTAATATCGGAAGCCGATATGTTAGATCAACTTGCTTCTAGGTTATATGATTCGAGTTTAAAACACAGGATTTTTGACAATAAGACATTTGGGTTTTCGTTCCAGGGCATATCTTTTTCTATAAGCGGGAGCAAACCAGTTACTAATGTAGTATCTTTG